>JBDNRM010000155.1:0-10820 GCA_047718615.1 Bacillus sp. (in: firmicutes)
TGTACATCCTGTACGGCGAAGCTAGACAGCCTTCACATTTCAAAAAATATATACTCTCTCACCTTTTAAAAAACAAGGCTCCCATTTTATTGTTCTAAACCGAGTAATACCAAGGCTTGCAAACGAATTTGAAGGTGCGAAGTTTGAGTTATTAAGAAATGATATGGTAGCCGGAATCCACGTGAATATTTTCGCCTGTAATTCCTCTAGAAAAATCACTGAATAAAAATGCTGCTGTATCGCCAACTTCTTCAGGAGTAGTTGTTCTTCTAAGTGGTGAGCGTTCTTCAATTTCCTTTAAGATGGAGTTAAAATCACTGATTCCTTTTGCAGACAATGTACGAATTGGTCCAGCAGAAATAGAATTTACACGAATGCCATCTTTTCCTAAATCTGAAGCTAAATAACGTACACTTGCATCTAGAGACGCTTTTGCCACACCCATCACATTATAGTTTTTAATCGCACGTTCTCCGCCAAGATAGGTTAATGTAACAATGCTTCCACCTTCAGTCATTAACCCTTTAGCTTCTTTTGCTACAGCAGTTAATGAATAAGAACTAATATTATGTGCTAATAAGAATCCTTCTCTTGTTGTATTCATATAATCGCCTTGCAGTTCTTCTTTGTTGGCAAATGCAATACAATGGGCAACGCCATGAATTGTTCCAACATCTCCTTTGATTGTTTCAAAACATATAGCAACTTCCCCATCATTTGTGACATCACAAGGAAGAACAATGCTATCACTTGCACCTAATGATTCAACTAGATCCCGGACATTTTTTTCCAATCTTTCTCCGGCATATGTAAAAATCAAACGAGCCCCTGCTTTATGCAAAGATGTAGCAATTCCCCAGGCAATACTTCGTTTATTCGCAACACCCATTACTACATAGGTTTTGCCTTTTAATGAAAAAGTCATTTTGTTTCCTCCTATATACTATTACAAGTTATTAGTACCTAGTGCTAATTCTACTACAAAAATAATAAAAAGAAAAGCACTGTTCCTATAGGGTTTTTACTTATTTTCCTAAAATGTTCACAATATTAGATGTTTTGCCGATTGTATTTATTCGTAACCACTGCATCTTCTTTGTTCATATATAGAATATCATCCATATGCTGCTAATTGATATTCTCTGCAAAATGAAGCAGCTACATGCATGCAGCTGCTTCATTTTTATTCACAAAATTCTAGTTTTCGCTTTAAATTAAAGACATATTCTTCCGATCCAGTGACAATTAAATGATCATTGTAATGAAGTTCGGTACCGCCATGCGGGACTACGGAATCACTGTTGCGAAAAATACGAACAAAGATAACATCACCCGTAAATGGAAATGTTCTTAATGTCATTCCTTCAAAGGCTTTGTTTTTTAATCTTATTTCATGTAAAGATGTTTCATTATTTCCTATTAATGAAACAATTCTTGGTGATTGAATTAAAGCTCCGAGCAATGCTTTTGTAGAAGTGAGCATAGAGAATATCTCTATCCCTTCATTGCGAAGCTGCTCTTCTTTCTCGATTTCTTCTACCCGGCAGATCACTCTTTCGACACCAGCCTTTTTGATAAAACTGCTCATTTCTGCATTTTTAGTTGTATCTCCAGTAGATACTACCACAATATCTGATGATAGTATTTTTGAACGTCCAACCGTTTCTTCTGAGTAATTTTTTAATTCATTTACTTCAAAAAGAGAATCTGCAATTTGAAAATCCTGCTTTTCCTGTTGCTTATGGTAAAAGATTACTTCATACAATGACGATTTTAAATCCTGATATACTTGCATCGTTACTTGATTAACTCCTATAATGGCAACCTTAATCTTTTTTTCTCCCGCTTTTTCTTTCGGAAAAAGCTTCTTAAATACTACCGGGGTAATAATGCAAGAAATAATCGCAACTAACACAAAAATCCCACTCATTTGTGATGTAATGACATTCATTCTTTCCCCAATTGTAGCGGCAGCTATTACTAATGAGAGTGTTGATGTTAATAAAAATCCGGAGGAAATCGTCGTTTTTGTATCATACCACTTTTTCAAATAATAAACAGGAATTAACTTGCTTGCCAGTAATGCCACCAATAAAAGCGGGATAAACAACAGTAGCTTTACATCCGTAAATAAAGACCATATATCCAGTTTTACACCGACCATCACAAAAAAAATCGGGATTAAAAATCCATAGCCAAATGAATCTAGCTGATGAACTAATTCTTCTTTTGGAGAAAGCAGCGATACCAATACGCCTGCTAAAAAAGCACCTAGAATATTTTCCGCTCCAAGTGTCTCTGATAACGAAACCAAAAATATAATTAATGCAAACACTGCCCTTGTACCAATTTGAACAGTTCCCCTTGAAAGGGAATTCGCTAATTTATTATGTTTAAACTTTCTGCCTACAAAGTACAATAAAACACCTGCAGCAAACAAAATGAGCAATAGCCATGTATTTCCTTCACTTTCATGTATCGAAGCAAATACAGCTAAAAGAATCATAGTCACTAAATCTGCAATAACAGCAACCAGCAAGATAATCTGTCCAATGGCCGACTTCATAATATTGGCTTCTTTTAAGGTCGGTACAACAACTCCTAAAGAGATCGTTGAGATAATAATCGTCATTAAAAAGGTGCTTTCAACAAACCCTGACAATACAAACCCGTAACTTAATAGGATAGAAACAATAAATATACAAACAAAAATCAAAAATGACGTAGAAAACGGCTTTGGCTCCAATTTACCATTTTGAAGCCTCTCTCTTTTTTTACTCCCTGAAAATGCTGTAAAATCAATTTCCAATCCACTTAAAAACATTAAAAAGATGAAGCCTAACGTAGACAAAGTTTCCAGCCACATATCTTGTTCTACAAGATTAAATCCACTCTTCCCGATAATTAAACCCATCAGTATCTCTGCGACTACTACAGGAATTACATTCAATTTTAGCCGAACAAGAATAATTGGAGTTAATAATGCCACAATAATCACAATCATAAGTGACATGACAGATGCTCCATGTTCCATTATTTTCTCCCCCTTTATTTTTTAATAATTTTCCGTTATGTCTCTTTTCATCATGTTACCTACTTACTTTTATTTTTATTTAAAAAGAATCTCATCTTAACAAATCTAAATGTAAAGAACCCTTCTCTATCATCTAACGTGTTTTTACTCCTTTCAAAAATTATATGTTTTTTATAGTAACAAATCTTTTTCAGTTTGTCGTTAATATACTTTCATGCTTTAATCTTTATAATAGATTAAAGTAATTAATGTAAAATAACAGAGTGAAATCAATTGAAAAAGGTTGAAATACTAATATTTTTTCTTAAAAAGATGGGAAAACCTGTTATGTAAGTAAATCTCTCAAAACCTTCTATCAATTTTCGATTAAACAGAGTTTACTTTTGCAGAAAAGGTTAAAATAGCAATAGACATCTTATCATCCTGTCATTCAGATCGATGAATTCATTAAAATTAAAGGGAAAATTTTTAAATGGAGGTTTATATGAAATTAGATATCATTGGCGATATACATGGCTGTTATAAAGAATTTAAGCAACTTACCGAGCTACTCGGATATAATTGGAGAGATGGCTACCCTGTTCATCCAGCAAACAGACATCTTGCATTTGTTGGTGATCTAACTGATCGTGGTCCTTCCTCCTTAAAAGTAATTGATGTTCTGTGGAAGTTAATGAAAAACAATCAGCTGTTTTACGTACCAGGCAATCATTGCAATAAGCTCTATCGTTATTTTTTAGGGAATAAAGTACAAATTAGACACGGACTTGAAACCACCGTTGCTGAATTTCAACAATTAACAATCCTTGAGCAAAAAGAAGTAAAAGAAAAGTTTATTGAGTTATATGAAAATGCTCCGTTGTATTATATTTTAGATGATCATAAATTAATTATTGCACATGCTGGGATTCGAGAAGATTATATTGGAAGCTATTCTAATAAGGTAAAGTCCTATGTGTTATATGGAGATATTACAGGAGAAACACATGCAGATGGCTTCCCGATTCGGAGAGATTGGGCAAAAGAATATCAAGGAAAAGCTTCTATTGTTTATGGGCATACTCCAGTAAAAGAGGTTCGGATCATTCATAATACATATAATATTGATACAGGGGCTGTTTTTGGCGGAAAACTTACAGCATTGCGCTACCCCGAAATGGAAACAGTTTCTGTGACTTCTAGTATGCCTTATATTGATGAAAAATTCCGGTCATTCAACTAAACACGAAGTATTAATAGGCAATAATATAAAGGGGTTTTCTCGTAATAAGTCCGCAGTCGGGATATGCTTAGCATGGTGCAAGCGGTGAGCCGCATCAATACTGGCGCTCCTGCTCTGCTGGTCTCATCTGTCTCGCAAATCCCATAGGAGTCTTCGTGTATTCTGACTGCTCCCCGCTTATAAACCTTAAGAAAACCTGCTTCTTTTCAAGTGCCTTGCTGCGAATCTTTAGCATGGCTGTCTCCCCACTAAAGAGACGCTCTCCATTAATCCGCAGCCGGAATTTCCGTGGGGGGTGCGCTTGAGCCTCCTCGTTATGACTTCGGAGTGCAATTTTACTTATCCCTTTTTATCAACTCATTCATATCTTCAGGCAATGAACTAGAAAAGCTTAGTGGTTGTAACGTAATCGGATGATTAAAGACTAGGTTTGCGCAATGAAGTGCTTGTCTTTTTAGTCTTTTCCTGCCGCCTCCGTATAGATCATCTCCTACAAGCGGGTAACCTAAATCAGATAAGTGGACGCGAATTTGATGTGTTCTTCCTGTATCTAATTGAAGCTCCACAAAGGTAAAAGTGGAATAGTAGTGACAAACTTTATAACGAGTTCGTGCATATTGACCATCACTGCGCACTTCCCTTTCAATAATACTATCCTCCCTTCTTCCAATAGGCTTTTCAATCACTCCTTCTGCTAAAGGAAGCTTTCCTTCAGCAAAAGCTCTATACGTCCTTTTTACCGTACCTTCCTTTTGCTGCTTGCTTAAAAGATGATGAATATGTCTATGTTTTGCTATTAAAACAAGACCAGATGTATCTTTATCTAGTCTTGTCACAATATGAACTGTTGCCTCGATTCCTTTTTCCTGGTAATAGCCTACTAAAGCATTTGCCAGGCTTCCTGTCGGATGCTCTCTTGAAGGAATAGAACTCATTCCATCCTTTTTATTAACAACCAGCAGAAATTCATCTTCGTAAACAATAGGGAATGGAATCTTTTCGCTTATTAGACCTTCACTTGGATCTTCCTTTGGAAACATGACGGTTAATCGATCATTATTTTGCAAAATATAACGTACGTTTTCTTCTTTCTCGTTAACGGATATTTTTCCACCATTAAATTTTATTGCCGTTAATGCCGCTTTTGAAATTTCTTTTTTTTTCAAAAAATCTTTAATATTGCTTCCTGCTTCCTTTTTATCAATAGACCATTTTAATTGAAATACCACCATAATTTGCTCCTGTCATTCCTATTATTCTGAAATGAATGAATCATGTACCCTTTTCCAAAAAGGGAATGATCTGAATCTTGCAAAACGTATTTTCTCATCTGCAACACGATACTGAATGGATTTCACTTCTTTATGTAATAAAGTAAGATGATCGATTGATATTTGGAAATTCGGTTCGTTTACTGGCTTTAATACACATGTATGATGGGCTGGCAATATTAAAGGCGATCCGACTGTTCGAAATACACGGTTATTAATGGACGCAATTTCTGCTAATTGTACGGCTTGAAGGGATGGATGCACAATCGCTCCACCTAATGCTTTATTATATGCCGTACTGCCAGAAGGAGTAGAAATGCATAATCCATCTCCTCTAAACCTTTCGAAGTGTTCCCCTCTTATTTCCACATCCATGACAAACGTACCTTCCATGCTTTTAACTGCCGATTCATTTAATGCCAAGAATCTGGTCTCTTTCTCTTCACCTTGATAACGGACAATAACCTCTAAAAGCGGATATTCGACAAGCTGGTAAGGTGTTTTCGCAATTGCTATTACAAGCTTTTCCAAATCGTTCGGCGTCCAATCTGCATAAAAACCTAAATGGCCTGTATGCATTCCAACAAATGCTGTTTTATCTAGACGGCTGCTGTATCGGTGAAATGCATATAAGAGAGTGCCATCTCCTCCAACAGATATTACAATGTCTGGCTCTTCCTCATCATATTCTAGTTCAAAATCGAGTAAGTATGTTTTTATGACAGCTACTAAATTATCTGATTTTGAATCCCCTTTTGAGGTAACGGCAAATTTCATTGTATTATAGCTCCTCTTTCAACATTTTAATGGCTTGCTATTTTTTCTGATTACTTTTTATTTCCTTTTTCCGATTGAAAAAGGCTTGTGCTTCTTGTATTTCCCCACGGATTAATGACATTTCTTTATCAAGACGAAAAGCTGCTTCTGCAGCACTTTGCAGCCTCATTTGAATGTCTTTTGGAAATTGACCTTTATATTTGTAGTTTAGCGAATGTTCTATTGTAGCCCAAAAATTCATTGCTAATGTCCGGATTTGTATTTCTGTCAAAATCCTTTTTTCTCCATTTACAGTCTGAACAGGATATGTAATAACAACATGATAAGAACGATATCCACTTTCTTTTTTATGTAAAATATAATCTTTTTCTTCTACAATTTCAAAATCATTTCTTTTTCTTAATAACTCTACTACTCTAATAATATCGTCAACAAATGGACACATCATACGCAGTCCTGCGATATCCTGCATCTCTGTTTCTAATTTATTCAGAGAAATCCCTTTTTCATTCGCTTTATCTAAAATACTCGCGATTGGTTTTACTCTTCCTGTAACAAATTCAATAGGAGAATGTTCATCGTCTTCCTGATCAAATTGTACTCGCATTCCTTTTAATTTTACTTTTAATTCATCAACTGCTTGTTTATAAGGGGCTAAAAATTGCTCCCAATGTTTCATATGTATAACACCCCATTTTCATAGGCTTTATTATAATTAATGTTCAAAGCTTTTACAGGGATGAAAGAGAATATTTATTTTTCCAAAAATACTAATTCTACCGCTTTCCCCATTTCTTCTCCGTAGTTACTATTTCCTTCTATGTTTTCTACTAAATAATCAAGCTCCTCCAAAAATTGCTCTAACAACATTTTTTGATTTCCATTTGTTAAAAACACAGGTAAGCCCAGTTCTTTACTTTCCTTCATTTTATTCCACCATTTATTTTCAATCACTAAATAAATGTAATGATCCTTATGTTCTAATAAATAAATGAAACTAAGGGCATCAGAATCTACTAGCATTTGCCCACTCGCTTTATAGTCATCAAGAAGAATAGATTCCTCTATCTCCATTAAAAGTTCATTATCTTTTATTTTTGCGTTAATCAGATGTATTTTTTGATTCATTCTTTCAACCTCCATACTTATGGCTATTTTACCACATAGATTTAATTTCTCCTAAATATTGCAGTCAAAATCCAATAAAGGGATAATAGAGAAATAACGAATACTAAGAAAAGATTGTGGTACTTGGTTCAGGCTCGAAGAAAATTTTCTCTTTCCTCGAAAAGAGCTTTTATTTTTGGCTGTTTTCGTAGTCTTTTTGAAAATAGCTTTATTTTTAAAAAAGCGCGGGATGCTTGTAATTAGGCAGTAATCTAACTTGAGTTTACATTCTATTAGTATTAAAAAAGGAAGGTTTAATATGTCGCAAAATATTGAAATTGAATTTAAAAATATGTTAACAAAAGAAGAATACCAAAATCTGATTCAGCATTTTCAAATACAAGAAGAAGATTTTTTCAAACAAGAAAATCATTATTTTGACACTGCAGACTTTTTGCTAAAAGAACATAAATCTGCTTTGCGAATTCGAAAAAAGGCTGATGGCTATGAATTAACTTTAAAACAACCTCATACAGAAGGCTTGCTTGAAACAAATAAACTTCTGACGAAAGAAGAAAGTGATGCCATTTTTAAAACTGGCAACATCAAATACGAGCCATTCGCTTCTATCTTATTAAATATGAATATACAGCCAGAAAGCATCCACTACTTTGGCTCTTTAACAACCGTTAGAGCAGAAAAGGTAATCGAAAACGGTTTGCTCGTTCTGGATCATAGTTTTTATTTAAATGAAGAAGATTATGAGTTAGAATATGAAGTAAGTGATGTAAAAAAAGGACAAGCCTCTTTTGAAAAGATATTACACGCTTGTCAAATACCTGTCCGTAAAACGAAAAATAAAGTGCAACGTTTTTATGCAAAAAAATATAAACAGCATAACTAATCGATCTCAAGAAATTATCTTCATGATAGTAATGGAGGAAGACCATGAAAATTGATCAATTAAAAGTGATGCTTGAATTACAAGCATTGCAAAATTTTACAACTGGAGAATCAAACAGCTCCGGCAGTTCACTTTTTCAAGAATTGCTAAGCAGCTTATCTGCAAATGACTCTTCACTTACTAATACATTAAAAAATACTACACTTGGATCTTCAGCTCTTGCACCCGGCAATAATATAAATAGCCTAGCCCAGCTTCCTAAAAGTTTAACGAAATTAAATACTTCCACTACCAATTTTCAAGCTATCATTCAGGAAGCCGCAGAAAAATACCATGTTCCTGAAAAGTTAATAAGCTCTGTTATTAAGGTGGAATCGAATTATAATCCTAATGCAACTAGTTACGCAGGTGCTTCTGGCTTAATGCAGCTCATGCCTCAAACAGCCAAATCTTTAGGAGTTACAAACGTCTACAGCCCTGAAGAAAATATTATGGGTGGTACAAAATATTTAAAGCAACTGTTAACAAAATACGATGATAACATAGAATTAGCACTCGCAGCCTATAATGCCGGTCCCGGAAATGTAGATAAATATGGCGGTTTACCTCCATTTAAAGAAACACAAAATTATGTTGCAAAGGTAAAAAATCAATTCCTTGCTTAATGCCTATTCGTGTTTGCTTGAAAAAATAAATATCCATTGTTTTTATAACAGTGGATATTTTTTGTGGAAAAATAGTGTTGAGGAATGAATTACTCACGCCCTCATCACCATAAAAGCAACTTTTTATTCCTTTAAATAAAACTGATTTAGAGTAACTCATCTTTAAAATGAAATTTTTCTAGTGAACTCAATAATTATCCTCATGCAAAACATCACATTTATCCATGCTCGGAACCGATTTCCCTTTCATTTTAAGCTATTTATTTGTACAATGAATTCTGCATTGTTAAAATATATAGGAATAGTTGTTAACAATTATCATGATATTATAAATAACGATAGAAAATACATGTATGCATGAAGGAGTTTTTTTTGATGGTCGAGAAAATGCCCACACCTTTTGAAGTTATTGGTGAAAACACATTAAGCAAACTCGTAGATACTTTTTATAAGCGTGTAGGTCAACATCCAGATCTAGCTCCTATCTTCCCGAATGACTTAACTGAAACAGCTCGCAAGCAGAAACAATTTCTTACACAGTACTTAGGTGGCCCAGCTCTTTATACAGCAGAACATGGTCACCCTATGCTAAGAGCGAGACACTTGCCTTTTACCATTACAGAGAGACATGCAAATGCCTGGTTAGCATGTATGCATGCTGCAATGGAAGAAATAGAATTAGATCCACGCATCCGTGAAGGACTCTTTTCAAGACTTGCTTTAACAGCAAAGCACATGATTAATTCGGAGGAAAATGAAAATAAAAAAGGTGATTACTCGTGATAGAAAAAGAATTATCTATATCCAAACCGAACACAGCATATGAGAATTGCAATGACAGCAAACCACTTGAAATTTATATGTTTATTGACCCATTATGTCCTGAATGTTGGGCTTTAGAACCGATAATTAAGAAACTGCAAATAGAATATGGACAATATTTTTCTTTAAAACATGTTTTAAGCGGAAGCCTTGCCTCGTTAAACCTTAGCAGAAAAGCAAAATATGAGAGTATTGCAGAGCTATGGGAAAAGACAGCTAGTAGATCTGGCATGTCTTGCGATGGATCTGTTTGGCTTGAAAATCCTATCATCTCTCCATATCTTGCTTCTATTGCTTTGAAGGCAGCAGAACTTCAGGGTCGTAAATCTGGCATTCGTTTTTTAAGAAAGTTGCAGGAACTCCTCTTTCTGGAAAAACAAAATGTTGCAACATTTGATGTATTAAAAAGTTGTGCCAAAAGTGTAGGTCTAGATGTAGTGGAATTTGTTGCAGATATTCATTCTGAAAGTGCTGCAAAAGCATTTCAGTGTGACTTAAAAATCACTTCTGAAATGGAAGTTACCGAGATCCCGACACTTGTATTTTTTAATGAAAATATTGAAGAAGAAGGAATTAAAATAACTGGTTATTATTCATATGAAGTTTATGTTCAAATAATCGAGGAAATGTTGCAAGTTATTCCGCAAAAAGCAGATCCACCGCCAATAGAAAGTTTTTTAGAATGTTTTAAATTAGTGGCTTCTAAAGAATTATCTGTCGTTTATAATAAATCGATATATGAAATAGAAAAAGAAATGAAGAAGCTTCAATTAAAGCAGCTAGTAGAACAAATACCAGCAAAGTATGGAATGTTTTGGAAATACGTAAAATAAATAGCTTATGAAGGATGCAGCATTTTTTGGCGCATCCTTTTTTTATAAAAAAGGATAGCGTGCAACTACATTTATGGCAGTTAAAAACATTTGGGGATAGTTTTGTTTGGTTTTTCTCCTGTTTTTACTTGTTTCTCTCGTTTATTCCGCGTTTCTCCCGATAATTCCGCGCTTCTCCCGATTAT
>JBDNRM010000156.1:0-5371 GCA_047718615.1 Bacillus sp. (in: firmicutes)
ATCATATATTTCGTTTTTTAACAGTTTCGAATAACAAACTAAATCACATCAAAAAATGGTTATTGTCATCCCGTTGATAGATGCTATTTCACATTTTAATACGGATATAAATTAGAAATCCCTTACATATCACTAAAAAAATCGAGCATAAAACCTCTACGATTTTATGCTCGATTTTCCCCTGCCATTTATACTGTTTCTCTATGTTATCTAAACTACTTAAGTTTATCCTATGAAGGTTTTTTTCTTTAAAATTTAATTAAGAAATATTTCTTCTTGCCGCGCCGAATCACTGTATACTGCCCTTCGATTCGATCTTCTTCTGATAGAATATAATCAAGCTCGTTTTTGCGCTCTCCATTGATATAAACAGCCCCATTTGTAATATCTTCTCTTGCTTGACGCTTAGAAGAAACAATACCTGCTGTTACAAGTAAATCAACTAAGACAGCTTCCCCTTCTTTATGCTCATATGTTGGAACATCTTTAAACCCTTGCTTTATTTCATTTGCAGTTAATTTTTTGATATCGCCACTGAATAAAGCCTCTGTAATTTTAAGGGCTTGTTCTAATGATGCTTCACCATGAATTAATTTGGTCATTTCCTCTGCTAATCTTTTTTGAGCTTTGCGTAAATGCGGTTCTTCTTTCACTGCAGCTTCTAATTCTTCAATCACTTCTTTTGATAAAAAGGTAAAGAATTTTAAATACTTTATAACATCCGCATCTGCAGTATTAACCCAAAATTGGTAAAATTCGTATGGTGTCGTTTTTTCTGGATCCAACCAAATTGCTCCACTTTCTGTTTTGCCGAATTTTGTACCATCTGCTTTCGTTACTAAAGGTATGGTTAGACCAAACGCCTTTGCTCCTTCAGGCATATTTTTTCTTATCAACTCTAAACCAGTTGTAATATTTCCCCATTGATCGCTTCCACCGATTTGCAGCTTGCAATCATGGTTTTCGTATAAATGCAAAAAGTCCAAAGCCTGTAAAATAGTATAAGTAAACTCAGTAAAGGAAATTCCAGTTTCTAAACGGGAAGCAATTGTATCCTTCGCAAGCATATAGTTGATTCCAATATGCTTTCCATAATCACGTAAAAAAGTCACAATATCCATGGAACCTGCCCAGTCATAGTTGTTCACCATTACGGCCCCATTTTCTCCGTTAAAATCAAAAATTCTTTCTAATTGGCTTTGCAGGCATTTCACATTGTGATCAATAACATCAAGAGTCTGCAATTTTCTTTCTTCACTTTTCCCGCTTGGATCACCAATCAAGCCCGTAGCACCACCTACAAGTACAATAGGACGATGACCAGCATTTTGGAAACGTCTTAACGTTAAGAACGGTAAAAGATGTCCAATATGCATACTGTCAGCAGTGGGATCTACTCCACAGTATAGAGACGTCATGTTTTCCTTTAGAACATCCTTTAAGCCTACTTCATCTGTTTGTTGGTAAATAATACCTCTCCACTGTAAATCCTCTAATAAATTCATGTTTTTATCCTCCATCTATTCACATAGCTTTGTTTGTACATTCCTATATTTATCGTTGTGTTCAACTAAAAAACACTGTCTATAGACAACAAAAAATCCCTGCATTTATATGCAGGGACGCAAAATAAGCGCGGTACCACCCTAATTGAGAAAAAATTCTCCACTTTAAAAAGATAACGGCATATCCCGTTCACTGCTACTAATCCAACATGTTCCCAGTGAATGCTCAAGGAGGTAATTCATTCTTTTATTTATGTCATTTCTCACCAACCAATGACTCTCTAAAAAATAGTGATAAAAGAACTACTTATTCCTATCAACACAATAACGATCCATATATAGTTGAGTTATTTTTATCATAGAAACAAGATAAATGTCAAATGCTTTCGCGAAAAAAATCGAATTCTGCCTTCCCTTTATGCTATAATGTATGTGATTTTAGGGGGAATGATAGGAATGAATAAAAAGCAGGAGTGGAATAATTTCAAGGAATTATTCTTAAACTTCTTTACCAATAAAAAAACGGTTAAAGGAGCCCGTGTTACATATGAAGTAACTTGGAATATCGTTTTACTATTTATTGTTGTTCTATTAATTGGAGGAGGATTTGCTGCAGGAATTGGTGCAGGATATTTTGCCTCTTTAGTAAAAGATGAACCTATCCGCTCATATAACACAATGAAAAAAGATATTTATAATTATGAAGAAACATCTGAATTATATTTTGCTAATAATGTATATTTAGGAAAATTACCAACAGATTTAGAACGAGAAGAAGTAAAAATAAAGGATGTTTCTCCATATTTAATTGATGCAGTTGTTTCCACAGAAGATCAGTATTTTTATGAACATGATGGAGTAGTTCCTAAATCTATTATGCGTGCTTTGTTTCAAGAAGTTGCGAATACTTCCAGTCAATCTGGAGGAAGCACATTAACACAGCAGCTGATTAAAAACCAAATACTTACAAATGAAGTCTCCTTTGAAAGAAAAGCAAAAGAGATTTTACTAGCACTCAGGCTAGAGAAGTTTTTTGATAAAGAAGAAATTCTAGAAGCCTACTTAAACGTCTCCACTTTTGGAAGAAATTCATCTGGTCGCAATATTGCGGGAGTCCAATCGGCAGCAAATGGGTTATTTGGTGTTGATGCGAAAAAACTCAGCTTGCCGCAAGCTGCATTTATTGCTGGGTTGCCGCAAAGTCCATTCGGATACACACCATTTACACAGGAAGGAAAAATAAAAGAAAACTTAGATCCAGGTTTATCTAGAATGAAAACCGTTTTAAAAAGAATGTATGACCAAGAAAAAATATCAAAAAAAGACTACGAAAAAGCAATCAAATATGATATTACAAAAGATTTTATTTCAGCTAAAGAAAGTCCTATTCAAAAATATCCTTGGTTAACATATGAAATACAAAAAAGATCGATAGAAATAATTGCAGAGATGCTTGCAAAAGAAGATGGATATGAGAAAAAAGATTTAGAAAAAGATGATATATTACGAGAACAATATACCACTCTTGCAGATCGTCAAATTCATCAAAATGGTTATGAAATTCATAGTACCATCAATAAAAAAATCTTTGATAAGATGCAAAAGGTAGCTCAAGACTTCCCTTACTATGGCACAAACAAAGCCCAAAAAATAAAAGATCCTGTAACAGGAAAAATAGTAACCGTATCACAACCTGTTGAAACAGGAGCTGTCTTAATTGAAAATAAAACAGGAAAAATTATTAGTTTCGTTGGAGGACGCGACCACGATCGGGAACAAACGAATCATGCAACAAGTTCAAAACGTCCAAACGGCTCGACAATGAAACCTTTACTTGTTTATGCACCTGCCATTGAATTAGGGACATTATCACCTGGATCTGTCTTACCTGATGTTCCTTTAAGTTTAAATCCTGGAAGCAGCAGACCATGGCCATTAAATTATGATAAACAATATCATGGTTTAGTTACAGCAAGATACGCATTAACTAAATCATATAATGTTCCTGCTGTTAAAGCCTATACGGATATACTTCCGCAAAGACCAGCAGCATACTTGGAGAAAATGGGCTTTAGTTCGCTTGCAAAAGAAGACTACACCAACAGATCAACTGCATTAGGCGCATTAGAACAGGGTGTAACAGTGGAAGAAAACACAAATGCATTTGGAACATTTGCTAACAGCGGTGATTTTATAGATGCGTATATGATTGACAAAATAGTGGATAAAAACGGGAAGACTATATATAAACATAAAGTAGATCCAGTAAAAGTATTTAGTCCACAAACTGCCTATTTAGCTATTGATATGATGAGAGATGTTATTAGCCAAGGTACTGCAACGTCATTAAGAAATCGTTTAAAATTCCAATCTGATTGGGCGGGAAAAACAGGAACCGGTCAAGATTATAATGATTCCTGGTTTGTCGCAACAAATCCAAATGTTTCATTTGGCGTATGGATAGGCTATGACACTCCTAAAGCACTAGATTTAACCTATAAAGGTTTATCCTACGGAATGAGAAATATTTATCTATGGGCGGATTTAATGAACGCGGCCTATGATGTTGATTCTAATTTAGTTGATCCATCTACTCGCTTCCAAATGCCTGGCGGAATCGTCAGAAGATCTATCTGTTCTGTATCTGGTTTACTGCCTTCTGCCGGTTGCTCCAAAGCAGGACTTGTTACAACAGATTTATTTAAATCTGGAAGTGTTCCAAACAAAACGGACGACAGTTTAGTTGATGGAAAAATAGTTCAAATCAGAGACAAAAAGTACATGGCATTAGATTCTACTCCAAGCGAATTTGCCGAATCTGGGTTAATGCTGAATCCTGACTATATCGAAAAACTATTCGGCATTACCGTTTCTGATCCTAGCAATCTTGTGCAGAATAATCCGAAATGGAATAAAGTAGCTATTCCTACAGATAAAATAACCGATAATGGAAAAACACCTAGCGCCTTAAAAATCGTTCAAAATGGTGACGGAGTTTCCTGGTCGCAGCATAGCGAAAATGATATTGTAGGCTACAGAGTTTACAAAGACGGCAAAAAAATTGCTAGTATTAAAGCTGGTGAATCACTGGAATTTAAAGATGGCAATGGTTCCTATACCGTAAAGGCAGTGGATATTGCCGGAAGAGAATCTTCCTCTTCTAATGTAGTTACTATCGGTAAAGAAAAAGAAGAAAAGAAAGAAGAAAAGAAAAAAGAAGAATCTGCAGCTAAACCAGATGAGAAAAAAGAAGAAGAAAACAGCGAAAATAAAGAATCTACATCACCTGAAAATAATCAAAAAGAGCAAGAAGAAAAGAAACCTGAGGAAAATCAAAATCAGGATAATCAACAACCTGAAAACCAAAATCAGGACAATCAAAATCAGAATCCAAATAGTAACAATGAGGAAAGCAATCCTTAATTACTTTTTCTTCCTGTTCCCTGCTAAAAACTGGTGGGTATACAGCGGCTTTTAAAGCCTTTTTAAGGGGTTTAATGAATTATTGGATTATATATATAGAAAGAAGTAAAAATAAGCAGAACCATTGTTTATGGCATTCTGGCGGGTTCATACATAGAACCCGCCTTTTTCTATACCACTAAAAAAGGAATAGCCACTATAACAAATGGCCATTCCCTTTTTTACTGTAAGCTAGTATTGAACGTCTTACAGTTGCCGTCTAGCCCCAGTGAAAGATAACCTCATGCCTCTAAAAGTAAAGAACACTTTTGGAGACAAGAGAACATTTTTCTTCGGGTCTTTCAAGGCGCTTTCGCTTTTCTTTGTCTAGCTACACCGCCTAGCCCCTGTGAAAGATAACCTCATGCCTCTAAAAGTAAAGAACACTTTTGGAGACAAGAGAA
>JBDNRM010000156.1:5471-10650 GCA_047718615.1 Bacillus sp. (in: firmicutes)
TCGGGTCTTTCAAGGCGCTTTCGCTTTTCTTTGTCTAGCTACACCGCCTAGCCCCAGTGAAAGATAACCTCTTGTCTCTAAAAGTAAAGGACACTTTTGGAGACAAGAGAACATTTTTCTTCGGGCCTTTCAAGGCGCTTTCGCTTTTCTTATTTCGTTGATGCTCTTTTTTCTATTCGGTGTGGAAGTACAACAATATGATCTTCCACTGTTTCTTTATTCATATATTTTGTTAATAGCCTCATTGCTACAGCACCAATATCATATAAAGGTTGAACAATAGTTGTAAGCTGTGGTCTTACCATTAACGTAAGCTTTGTATTATCAGAGCTGATAATTTCAAAATCTTCTGGCACATTATACCCCTTATCTTCAGCACCATGAATAACACCAATTGCCATTTCATCTGAACCAACATAAATAGCAGTTGGCTTGTCTGTTTGTTCCATTAATTTATCAAAAGATTCTAAACCAGATTCATACGTACAATCCCCTTCAACTACTAAATTCTCATCAAAGGCAATACCTGCATCTTCTAATGCTCTTTTATATCCAGCAAGCTTCTCATGTCCATTGATTGGCTCTTCTAAATCTCCAAGCACAAGTGCAATAACTTTATGTCCCTTTTCAATAAAGGAATTTACTGCATCGTATGTTGCTTGAGCATAATCGATATTTACTGAAGAAATTTTACCGCTTTCTTCTATACTTGCTGCCAATACAATTGGAACTGGCGATTTTTCAAATTCCTGCACATGCTCTTCTGTAATATTCGCTCCCATAAATACAATGCCATCTACTTGCTTTCCTAACATTGTATTTAATAAATGAAGCTCTTTCTCTGTATTTTGATCAGAGTTACTCAATATAATATTGTATTTATACATTGTCGCAATATCTTCAATACCTCTAGCCAACTCGGCATAAAAAGTGCTGGAAATATCAGGAATAACCACACCGACAGTAGTCGTTTTTTTACTTGCTAAACCTCTAGCAACCGCATTTGGTCGATAACCTAATCTTTCTATTACTTCTAACACCTTTTTTCTCGTTGCAGGTTTTACATTGGGATTTCCATTTACTACTCTTGAAACCGTAGCCATTGATACACTCGCTTCTCTCGCAACATCATATATCGTTATATTCATAATTTTTTAAACACTCCTTTTATTCGTCCATACTGTCTGTTTATTTTGCAGCAAGTAGCCAAAAACTAATCACTTTATATTGTCTTCATTTAGCTAATCTTGTCTAATTATGTATTTAATCATACGATAACGTTACAAATGCCGCAATGACAAGCTTTCATTTTTTTTCAAAAATCACTCTTTTTTTTACTTTTTAAGATGATTTTCTTCAAATTAACTGTTTTTTCATTAAAAAAGGCATAAAACAAAATAGAACCGGTAACACAAATAAAAAAAATAATGGCTTGTACTATTTTTCTACAATTCTCTACAACTACTTTTGTTATCTTTTTTATCATATTAAATACAATTAATGCAAGCATTGTACTCCCACTAAAAATTCTAACATATTTTTAAGGAAAGATGCCTTTTCACTAAGAAAAAAAAGCATAGGCCGATTCTCCAGCTGTTTGGAGAATCAAATACCTAAGCTTTTGCTTAACCATTATCATTATGCTTTTACAAATGGTGTTGCTTTAATAGCATGATAAAATTCATCAAATTGCTTCAAATCCATTTGTTGTGCAGAATCAGATAACGCTACTGCAGGATCTGGGTGCACTTCTGCCATCACACCATCTGCCCCTATAGCTAATGCAGCTTTTGCACATGGAAGCAGTAAATCTTTTCTCCCTGTGGAATGTGTCACATCAACAAAAACAGGAAGATGTGTTTCTTGTTTAAGTATCGGCACAGCTGAAATATCTAAAGTATTTCTAGTCGCTCGTTCATACGTACGAATACCACGTTCACAAAGCATAATTTGATCATTTCCCTGCGAAATAATATATTCAGCAGCATTGATAAATTCTTCAATTGTGGCAGCCAAGCCTCTTTTTAAGAGAATTGGTTTTTTTACATTTCCTGCTGCCTTTAATAATTCGAAATTCTGCATATTACGTGCACCAATTTGAATAACATCAATATAATCTAATGCTTCTTCAATATGAGCAGGACTTACAATTTCACTTATAACAGATAAGTCGTACTCATCGGCAACCCGCTTTAATATTTTTAGTCCTTCTACACCAAGACCTTGGAAATCATATGGTGATGTTCTCGGCTTAAATGCTCCTCCACGTAATAAAGTCAATCCTTTCGCTTTTACAGATTCCGCTACTTTAGCAACCTGTTCATACGACTCAACAGAACATGGACCAAATACAAACTTTGGAACACCATCTCCAATTTTTGTTCCTTTTAAATCAATTATTGTATCTTCTGGTTTCTTTTTACGAGAAACCAACAATGCTTTGCTATCATCATCTTGCTGCAATTGTAATCCAGCTTTAAAGATTTGTTTAAATAAATGAGCAACTGTTACATTATCAAATGGACCATTATTTTTTTCTAGAATATGATCAAGCATTTTTCGTTCTCGTACCGGATCGTAGCGATGTGCACCATGGGTTACTTTCGTTTGTGCAATTTCTTGTACGAGTGCAGCTCTTTCATTTATTTTTTCTAAAATTTCTAAATTTAATTGATCTACTCGATTACGCAATTCTTCTAAATCTGTATTGCTCACTACTATCCCATCCTTTTTTCTCATGCCCTAACAGAAGACCTTTTAGTCGTTCTATTTAGCCAAATTTTCAATATTCTTTATTGACATAAAAAAATATGTTACATTTCTTGTAATTGGGTTAATTATAAAACATCTTTTTTTCCTTGTCACTAACTTTCTTTAATAATTAAACGCTTTTAAGCACTAAAGTAATTATACAACAAATTTTTTTATACTTTTTTACTATTCTCAAATAACAAAGAAGGTGTTTTCTATGCAGAATAAAGAAAAATTATTCGCTTTAGATATTGGTACTCGCTCTGTTGTCGGCATTATATTAGAAAAAGAAAATGAAAACTACCATGTCGTGGAAATTCTTGCCCAGGAACATACAGAACGAGCAATGCTTGATGGTCAAATACATGATGTAATAGCTGTTGCAAAAATCATTCAAGAAGTCAAAGCAAAATTAGAGCAAAATCATGGTCCTTTACATAAAGTCTGCGTTGCAGCTGCCGGACGTGCACTAAAAACAGAAACTGCCTCCTATTCTGTCAAAATTGAAGGAAAACCAATGATTACAAAACAAGATATTATGCATATGGAACTTACAGCCGTTCAAAATGCTCAAAGTTCTGTCGCAGAAAAAAACAATCGCGAAAAAAGTCAATTTTATTATTGCGTGGGCTATTCTGTATTGCGCTATATATTAGATGAGCAGGAATTAGGAAATTTAATTGATCAGCAAGGAAATACTGCCACAGTTGAAATAATTGCTACTTTTCTTCCAAAAGTAGTAGTGGAATCATTAATTGCTGCATTACATCGGGCAAATTTAGAAATGGATGCTTTAACATTAGAGCCGATTGCTGCAATTAATGTCCTTATTCCTCCATCTATGCGCAGATTAAATGTTGCCTTAGTCGATATTGGCGCAGGTACATCTGATATTGCTATTACTGATTTAGGAACAGTTATTGCATATGGAATGGTGCCAATCGCAGGAGATGAAATTACAGAAGCAATCAGCGATCAGTTTTTATTAGACTTTCCGCTTGCTGAAACAGCTAAAAAAGAACTATCCAATCGTGATATCATTACCGTTACAGATATATTGGGTTTTACAGCAGAATTAAAAAAAGACGAGGTCATCAAGAAAATCTCGATTGCGCTGGATAAACTTGCAGACAGTATCTGTCGAGAAATTCTTGCTCTTAACAATCATAAACCACCTAAAGCAGTTATGCTTGTTGGCGGTGGAAGCCAAACACCTGCATTACAGCAAAAAATTGCGGAAATGCTAGATTTAGCAACGAATCGAGTTGCTATTAGAGGAATTGATGCTATTTCTAATTTATCTTTTAAGGATTCTACACAAAAAGGCCCTGAATTAGTTACTCCTATAGGGATTGCGATAACTGCTGGAAAATCTCCAGTTCAATATAAAACTGTGTATGTCAACGACCAGCCTGTCCGGTTATTTGAGGTAAATAAATTAACTGTGGGTGATTGCCTTCTTGCCTCCGGGTTAAAATTAAATAAATTATACGGAAAACCAGGAAATGCCATGATTATCTCTTTAAACAATCAAAAATTAACCATTCCAGGTACCCATGGGCAAGCCCCTGTTATTATTAGAAACGGAAGAGAATGTTCATTAGATGATACGATTGAAAATGGAGAATCACTAACTGTTTATAAAGGAAAGGACGGGCAGCAAGCATACATACAAGTTAAAGATTTATTAGATGATATAACGGAAAGAAGCATTCAAATTAATGGGGAAGAGCATATGCTGAAAGCAACGATACGCTGTAATGGCGAACCAGCATCACAAGAAACATGGATTCATGATAAAGATGCAATAGAATATACAATTGCGTCTACTCTTCAAGAATTGCTGCATTCCTTGAAGTTACATGACTATCTCGCAGAATTAAGACCATTTAAAGTAAAATTGAATGATAAAGAAACCGTGATTCCTTCCTTTTCAGGAAATATACTTCGCAACGGTATAATTGCTAAATTATCTAATACATTTGATTTTCATGATAAAATAACCATAAATACTAGAAAAAAACCTACTGTACAAGAGCTGGCAGAAATAAAACAAGTATTATTGTACCAAGTTATCCCGATAACTTTTAACGACAAAAAATTAACATTATCAAAGCAATTAGCACAATTTAAAAGGAAAGAACAGCTTCTAGCGATGGAGGATGAGCTATTTGATGGGGACGAATTAACAATAGAACAGAAAAATTTTGATGGATTTTTATTCCAAGATCTATTTGCGTATGTAAAAATTGATTTACCAAAAACAAATAGCGGTAAATTTGAATTAAAAAGAAACGGCGAACCAGCAACCTTTTTAACGCCAATTAAAAAAGGAGATCGTCTCGAGATTAAATGGCCAATTACTGTACACTAATTAAGAAACACACATGATTTCACACTCACACCCCGGCATGAAAATTTTTTCTAA
>JBDNRM010000157.1:0-10609 GCA_047718615.1 Bacillus sp. (in: firmicutes)
CTAAACCAAGTTATGCTAATACATGAAGAGGAATTTATAACTGCGAAGTTTGAGAAGTTAATATTTATATGAAATAAGAGCCCTTTTTTAAAAGGCTCATTTTTATCTATAAAAAGTATATTAATCCAGTAATTCCTAAAGAAGATAATCCAATCAAACCAAAAATTATTGCTATTTTTGTTCTGAAATTACGATGCTCTGCAGTTTCAGAATGAAAAGTAGCTCTTTGTTGTTGTCCATCCGACAAAACTCCAATAAAAATGCCTGAAATAATAATTCCAATTATACCAACAATAAGAAATAATTTTAACATGTATGTTCCTCCTCTTCACTCATTGATTAATATACGTATCCAAGCATAAATACGTTTCATGAAATTTTACAGATTTTACGTTGGTGATTGTTAGGCTATTATTTATGAAAGCGATTAGGTATAAGCAACTATCAATGATTATTTTTACTTACATAGTAATCAGTGTAATGATGCAAGTAAGCAGAGTTAATAGAAATTTAGAAATAATATAACTATAATAATAGAAGTATATAAAAAAAGGGAGAGATTTATTTGACATCAAAAGCATACTCAACCGTTTGGGACTTAGATGTATTTTTCGAAGGAGGAAGCAATTCGCAAGCCTTTACAAAGCATCTTCAAACAATAAAGGAAAGCATTACATTATTCGCCGATACAGTACAAAGCTATCATCCGAAAGATGGAAAAAAAGATCAAGTAATCGTCAAAGAAATCATTGGACTATTCGAAAAGACTGTAAAAAAAATAAGACAAGCTGGAGCTTTTGTCAGCTGCTTACAAGCACAAAATATGAAAGACAAAAATGCAGATGCATTAAGAGGTCAGGTTACAGAACTAAGTGCTGCATTTCAAAATGTATTAACCACATTTGATGGAAAGATATCCTCTTACGAAGAAAACCAATGGAATATCCTTTTAGAAGGAGAAGACCTATCAGAGTTGGCATTTGTTTTATCAGAGAGACGAAAAAATGCCAAAGAAAAGCTTTCAGAAGAAGAGGAAACGCTTATTAATAAATTGAGTATTGACGGGTATCATGGATGGGGACAAATGTACGATACTATTGTCGGGACAGTGCAAATTCCTCTTCAAGAAAATAATCAAACAAAATTACTATCCGTAGGACAGGCGGCGAATAAATTTTCCAACCCTAATCGCAATGTTCGAAAGGAAGTATTCTCTGAATGGGAAAAAGCTTGGGATGAGAAAGGGGCACTTCTTGCTAAAACATTAAACCATCTGGCAGGGTTTCGTTTAAATGTTTATGAAAAAAGAGGCTGGAATAATGTTTTAAAAGAGCCATTGAGTATTAATCGAATGCAGGAAAAAACGTTGCAAACGATGTGGCAGGTTATTTCTAAAAATAAAAAGCCATTTGTACAATTTTTAGAGCGAAAAGCCCAACTGCTCGGTGTAGATAAACTAAGCTGGTATGACTTAGATGCTCCGTTAGGTAAAGTAGAGTCGAAAATGGACTATCAAGAAGGAGCAGCTTTTATTTTAAATCATTTCTCTCAATTTGGAGAAAAGATGACGTCATTTTCTAAAAAAGCGTTTGAGGATAAATGGATTGAAGCGGAGGATAGAGAAGGAAAGAGACCTGGTGGTTTTCATACCTATTTTCCAGAGAGCAGTCAATCCCGCATCTTTATGACCTATTCTGGTACGACATCTAATGTATCAACATTGGCTCATGAACTGGGACATGGCTTCCACACATATGCAATGAAGGATATGCACACATTAAATCGTAATTATGCGATGAATGTAGCAGAAACTGCTTCTACCTTTGCGGAAATGATTGTATCAGATGCAGCTGTAAAAAATGCCACAAATGCGGAAGAAAAGCTAAGTTTACTTGAAGATAAAATTCAGCGTTCTATTGCGTTGTTGATGAATATTCATGCACGTTTTCTTTTTGAAACAAAATTTTATGAAGAGCGTAAAAAAGGAATAGTGAGTAAAGAAAGATTAGATGAACTAATGCTAGAAGCACAAAAAACAGCATATGGAGAGGCGTTAGAGGAGTATCATCCATCTTTTTGGTCATCGAAGCTACATTTTTATATTACTGGCGTTCCGTTTTATAATTTTCCGTATACATTTGGCTATTTATTTTCTCTTGGCATTTATGCCAAAGCATTACAAGAAGGAACAGGTTACGAAGAAAAATATATTGCTTTATTAAAGGATACAGCAAGTATGACAGTAGAAGAACTAGCGAAAAAGCATCTAGGTGTTGATTTAACGGAAGAATCATTTTGGGAAAGTGCTGTTCAATTATGTATAGATGATGTAGAAGAGTTCTTGGCATTAACGAAATAAAGAGTCATCCAGTTTAGAGAATGAATAAAAAAAATCCTTCTGCAGCGAGCATTGGCAGAAGGATCTTCTTTTTTATTAAAGTGTTGTTTACACTTTTCTCCATTTGAAATTACCAATCATCAAGATAGACATGATTAGCATTAAAAACAAATAAATATGTGGAGGAATAAAATTAATCCATAAACTGAAAAAGGTAATAATACAACCTGCAGCAGTGATTGGCAGTCCAGTGAAATAACCATTATTTTCGGTAATATTAAATCGTGCTAAACGAAAAGCTCCACAGCAAATATATAACACAGTAAAAAAAGAACCAGGAGCTCCCAACTCATTTAATATGCCTTGATAGATTAACAGGGCTGGTGCTACTCCAAATGAAACAATATCACTCATAGAGTCTAATTGCTTTCCTAGTTCTGATTCAATGTTAAATTTTCTTGCAGTCATGCCATCTAATCTATCTGTAAGGGCAGCAATGAAGATTAATAGCAGACTTAATTGAATATGTCCTTTTAAACTGAAAATAATAGAAAATCCACCTAAGAATAAATTTGTTAATGTAAGGCAATTTGCTATTTGTGTTTTTAATTTTTTAACCGTTTGGTCTAAAAAATCCAATAAAAACATTTCATTCACTCCTAGTATGAATAAATTCATACAAGTATTTTATTATATAATAATATATAATTTTAATGTACTATATGATTGTTCGTAAAGAAAAATCTATAAATTATTGGGGGATCATTTTATTGAAATCATTTTTTTATCGTTTTTTAATAGAATTAACGAATGGGAAATGGAGCTCTTATTTGATTAAAAAGTTTGCGTATTCTAGGATTAGTTCCATTATTATTCCGTCTTTTGCAAAGCTATACCAAATAAATATAAAAGAGATGGAAAAAAATATAAAGGAATATAAAAACCTGCATGAATTTTTTATTAGGAAATTAAAACCTGGAGTAAGAACCAGCAAGGCAGATGTGGAAGAGGTTATCAGCCCTGTAGATGCTATCATTGAAGAGATGGGAATAATTAGTGGGGAACATACAATCACTGTTAAAGATAAAAGGTATTCGATCTCAGAAATGTTGGGAAGTGAAAAAAGCGTACAGAAATATGCAGGTGGTACATACATAATCTTTTATTTAAGTCCAAGTCATTACCACCGGATACATAGTCCTGTTGAAGGAGAGATAGTAAAACAATGGACGTTAGGATCGAAGTCTTATCCTGTTAATAAATGGGGAATAAAATATGGAAGGGATACACTTGCGAAAAACTACCGCACCATTACGGAAGTGAAAACAGCGGATAATCAATTTGCTGCAATTATAAAAGTTGGTGCTATGTTCATTAACTCCATTGTTTTGTCACATAAAGGGGAAAAGCTAAAAAAAGGGGAAGAAATGGCTTACTTTTCTTTTGGATCAACGGTTATTTTATTATTTGAAGAAGGAACATTTATAAGCAAAGACTTCCTTTCTACCCCATATCCAGTTAAAATAGGTGAAGTAATTGGTAATTTAACGAGGGAAAACATGGATAAAAAAATAAACCTAGGCAGTAATAACTAGGTTTTGGAATGAATGATAACGAGCGTATAGTCGTTATTTTATGACCATTCTCAACCACACAAGCCTTATGGCGCCCGTGCTGTTGAGAATTGTTTGTTCACTGCTTATTACTAAGGCTGTTGCTTTTAAACCCGCACTTATTCTTTTTTCTAGAGGTTGTTCAAAAAGTCCGGTAAAAATGACACATCGAATTTCTTCGTTGGTTTGCTTCTCCGCTTCTCACGTATTAACACCATACGCTGTGATGCTCGAAGCTAAACCGCCTCGAACTTCTCGGTCCTTTTTATCCTTCTTTTTGAACACGCACTTCTATTAAAAACAAAAAGTCTTATCGATAATTAATAACTCGGTATTTCACAACGATTCGTTCCATAATAGAGCTGAGTCAGCTGTTAGATATGATTAACTCAAGGGTTGGGCATTTTTATTAAGAAGAAACTTTTATTTTATTACTTAATGAACGTCGGTGAATCTCTGTTTCAATGAGACGTATAAACTCTGGGCTAAGGTTCAGCTCTCTGGCTTTATGATATGACTCAATTAACAATTCATCTGACAGTTTACGCATGTCAGAACACCTCCATTCATTAAAGTAGTATGTACAAAAAACAGCTTGTCCTTTCTTCAAAATCAATAAGAAAGAAGAAACTTTTGTTTATAGTTGACAGCTGGTTGCAGGGAATGATTGACTTATCTATTCGATTAGAAACATTTCCGTTTTGCTTATAGTCTTACTTTAACAAAAATAAACAGTTAGAACAACTGTTCTGATATCCACAATAACAAGTGGATAACCTGTGATTAACATGTTAAAAAGTGGAAGGGTTGTTTTAATAACAGTGTGTAATATGTGTATAATGTTATCCACATATGTTGAAAAATGCGTATTTTGTCGAAAAGTATTTTGATATTTTTAAAAAAAATTATCATATCTACTTTTTCAGGAGAGGAAAAGGTATAATATAACTTTGTTCTTCATGAAAAAGGAATTGCTATTGCGTGGCAGCTTGACCCTCTCCTGTGCAGAAAGCGAGAGATAAGGTAAGCCTCGGCAGTTCGTTTACTGCAATTTTACGGATTCTTGTGAATATCAAAATGGTAATGGAACAGAATCGATATTTTTTAAATGATGCAATTACGATAAAGAGGTGTTCTAAATTGTTAAATCACTTTCTACCAGATCAGCATGTAAAAAGCATTTCTGAGATAACTCCTGATCTTTTAAAAGAAAAAGGCATAAAAGGGATAATAACGGATCTTGATAATACGTTAGTAGAATGGGATCGCCCCCTTGCTACCCCTAAGATTATGGAATGGTTTGCAGAAATGAAAAGAAATAAGATAAAAGTAACAATTGTTTCAAATAATAAAGAAGGAAGAGTGAAAGCTTTTTCCGATCCTTTAAATATACCGTTTATATTTAAAGCAAGAAAACCAATGGGAAGAGCATTTCGAAAAGCGATACTGCAAATGGGCATAAAAAAAGAAGAAGCAGTAGTGATTGGGGACCAATTATTAACGGATGTACTTGGTGGAAATCGAAACGGGTTTCATACGATTTTAGTTGTGCCAGTTGCCCAAACCGATGGCTTTATGACTAAAATAAATCGCAGAATTGAACGAAGAATATTAAATTGGTTTCGAAAAAAAGGAAAAATAACTTGGGAGGATCAATAAGTGTCAGAAAAAATACATTGTATAGGCTGCGGAGTCGAGATACAAACAGATAATCCAGAACAATTAGGGTATACTCCACCTTCAGCATTAGAAAAGGAAGTAATTATTTGTCAACGCTGCTTTCGTTTAAAACATTATAATGAAGTTCAAGATGTATCGTTAACAGACAGCGATTTCTTAAAAATATTAAACGAGATTGGAAAACGAGACAGTCTTATTGTAAAAATTGTCGATATTTTTGATTTTAATGGAAGTTGGCTGCCAGGACTTCATCGATTTATAGGAAAAAATAAATTATTGCTTGTTGGCAACAAGGTTGATCTTTTGCCAAAATCGGTAAAGAAGCAAAAAGTCATCAATTGGATGAAAAAAGAGGCTAAAGATCTTGGATTAAGACCTGAGGATGTGTTTTTAGTAAGTGCAGAGAAAGGGCAAATGATCCAAGAGGTGTTAGAAGCAATTGAATATTACCGACAAGGGAAAGATGTCTACGTTGTAGGGTGTACAAATGTTGGGAAATCAACCTTTATTAATCGGATTGTAAAAGAAGTGTCTGGGGAAGAGGATATTATTACAACCTCTCATTTTCCAGGAACCACATTGGATATTATTGAAATTCCATTAGCTGATGAAAAGGCCTTAGTAGATACTCCTGGAATTATTAATCATCATCAGATGGCACATTATGTAGATAAAAAAGACCTGAAATATATTACACCAAAAAAAGAAATTAAAGCAAAAATCTATCAGCTTGAAGATGGACAAACATTATTTTTTGGGGGATTAGCACGATTTGATTTTGTGAAAGGTGAAAAACAGGCTTTTGTCTGCTATTTCTCAAATGAAATAAACATCCATCGCACAAAAACAGAAAATGCAGATGAATTGTATGAAAAACATGTTGGAGAAATGTTGGCGCCACCTCGAAAAGATCAGTTAGATGAATTTCCACAGCTGGTTAGGCATGATTTTATAATAAAAGAAGCAAAAACAGATGTTGTCTTTTCAGGATTAGGGTGGATTACTGTAAATGAGGCGAATGTAAAAGTATCTGTATATGTTCCAAAAGGGGTTCATGCTTTAGTTAGAAAATCTTTAATATAGAGATTGTTCAAAAAGTCCGGTAAAAATGACACGTCGAATTTCTTCATTGGTTTGATTTTCCGCTTCTTACGTATTAACTAGAGGATCTTCAACTAAAGACGCTCACGTCATGTGAGCAACGTTGAAGTCACCACATTCTGCGGAATATCGATACAGAAAGCTAATCCGTCTCGGACTTCTTGGTCCTTTTTATCCTCCTTTTTGAACACGCACTTATAGAGAGAGAAGGTTGTTCGAAAAGTCCGCAAAGGAGAGAATGGAATGTCTGCGTTCCATTTTAGGCTTTTTGAACAAGTATTATAAACAGAAACTGGGGAGAGTTAAAAATGAAGAAATATGTGGTTATTGGAGATCCTATTCAACATTCTATGTCACCTGTTATGCATAATGATCTATTTCAATTTTATGGTATGGATGCTGTTTTTGAGCCGATTCATATTAAAAAAGGGATGTTGAAAGAAGGTTTACAGCAGTTAAGGGAAATGAATGTGGAAGGATTTAATATAACAGTACCACATAAAACAGATCTCATTCCATTTTTAGATGAACTTGATCCATTAAGTGAAGCCATTGGAGCAGTAAATACAGTCGTAAATGAAGCTGGCAAGTGGATTGGCTATAATACAGATGGAAGTGGCTATTTACGAGGATTATTAGCTGAATTAACAACTCTTCATGATAAGAAAATCTTGATGGTTGGAGCCGGCGGAGCAGCAAGAGGCATCTATTTAACATTAGCCCACCACGGTGTAGGACAAATGGATATAACTAATCGATCATTAGACAAAGCGTATCAACTAAAAAAGAATTGTCCATATACGGTTGAAACAGAAATAGTAGACAAAAAAGCTGCAGAAGAAAATTGTGGGAAATATGATTTAATCATTCAAACAACCTCTATTGGGATGTCCCCAAATGTCGAGGAAGTGCCGCTAGATATTTCAAATATAAACAATAATGCTTTTGTTAGTGATATAATATATAATCCATTAAACACAAAGATATTACAAGCTGCTAAAAACAAAGGAGCAAAAACCCAAAATGGAGTAGATATGTTTGTGCTTCAAGGAGCATTGGCTTTTGAAAAATGGACAGGTATTTTTCCTGATATAGAACGTATGAAAAGAAATGTGTTAAAACAATTAGGAGGCAAATAAATGCTAAAAGGGAAACAAAAACGTTTTTTACGTGCTAAAGCACATCACTTAAATCCAATCTTCCAAGTAGGGAAGGGCGGAGTAAACGACAATATGATTATTCAAATTGGAGAAGCTTTGGAAATAAGAGAGTTACTAAAGGTAAGCATTTTGCAAAACTGTGACGAAGATAAACAAACAATAGCCGAAGAGCTTGCAGCTGGAACAAAAGCAGAGTTAGTACAACTTATCGGTTCTACTATTGTTTTATACAAAGAATCATCTGAAAATAAAACGATTAACTTACCATCTTAATGATCAGAAGAGGGGATTTTGTTGAAAAAAAAGATAGGAATATTAGGAGGTACTTTTGATCCTCCTCATATTGGGCATCTCATCATTGCAAATGAAGTATTGCATCATGAAAAATTAGATGAGATATGGTTTATGCCAAATCAAGAACCTCCGCATAAAATAAAAACAGGAACGGTATCTAATGAAAATCGTTTGCAAATGCTAAAGCTGGCGATAAAAGGTCATTCCCAGTTTCAAATTCAGCCGATAGAGCTTATGCGCAAAGGAAAGTCTTACACATATGAAACGATGAAAATTTTAAAAGAAGCTCATCCAGATTTAGCGTTTCATTTTATCATCGGTGCTGATATGGTTGAATATTTACCGAAATGGTATAAAATAGAAGAATTAATACAAATGGTTCAATTTATTAGTGTAAATCGACCGGATTATAAACTGGAAACAGACTATGCAATTCGGTATGTGGAAGTTCCATCCGTTCATATTTCTTCTAATTTAATTCGGAATCGTTTAAAAAACGGAGAGACCATTCAGTATTTGGTAAAAGAGGAAGTAAAGAGCTATATTGAGGAGAATCACCTTTATGAAACGTGAACAAGCACTTGCTATTGTAAAGGAACAATTGACTGAGCAGCGATATTTGCACACGGTAGGAGTAATGGATACAGCAATAAAGTTAGCTGAAAAGACTGGTGAAAATGTGGAGAAAGCGGAACTTGCTGCAATATTTCATGATTATGCAAAATTTCGTCCAAAAGAGGAAATGCAGCAAATAATCATGGAGCAAAAAATGGACCCACAATTATTAACATTTCATCCTGAATTATGGCATGCACCTGTTGGAGCTTATCTTGTAGAAAAAGAAGCAGGCATAAAAGACAAACAAGTACTTGATGCAATAAAATATCATACTTCTGGAAGACCAGGTATAAGTATGTTGGAAAAAATCGTTTATTTAGCTGATTATATAGAGCCAGGGAGAAAATTTCCTGGTGTAGAGGAAGTAAGAGAACTAACAGCTGCTAATTTTGAAAAAGGATTTATAACGTCTGTGAAAAACACGATGAATTTTTTAATAACAAATAATCGTCCAGTTTTTCCTTTAACTTTTCAAATGTACAATAGCATCGTAATGAATATGGAGGATTGATGGAATGGAAGAACGTAAATTGCTTTTAACTGCTGTGAAGGCAGCTGATGATAAGAGAGCGGAAAATATTATTGCTTTAGATATGAAAGGTATTTCACTTGTTTCTGATTATTTTATTATTTGCCATGGAAATTCAGATAAACAAGTACAGGCGATTGCTGGTGAGATTAAAGACAAATGCGCTGAGATTGGTGTAAACGTTAAACGTTTAGAAGGATATCAAGAAGCAAAGTGGATTCTTGTCGATTTAGGGGATATTGTTGTTCATGTATTCCATCGTGATGAAAGATCCTATTATAATTTAGAGCGATTATGGGGAGACGCACCTGCTGAAAATATCCAAAGTGAGATTAGTCAATGACATACGGAAAGTTTGCTTATCTTTATGATAAGTTAATGAGTGACGTACCATATGACAAGTGGGTGCAGCTGGTCTTACAAGCACATCAGGACTTTCAGCCATCAGGGAAAAAATTATTGGATTTGGCATGTGGTACTGGAGAGCTCTCCATTAAATTTTCAGAAGCCGGTTTTCAAGTTGCTGGTGTTGATCTCTCTGAGGATATGTTAAGTGTTGCTCAAGGAAAAACAGATGATGCAGGACAATCTATTTTCTATTTGGAACAAGATATGTCCGCATTAGAAGGGCTTCCTCTTTTTGATATCATTGGGATTTTCTGTGATTCATTAAATTATTTAGAAACAGAAGAAGAAATACTGGCAACATTTGCTGGTGTTCACCGCTATTTAGAGGATGATGGATTATTTGTATTTGATATTCATTCCGTATACAAAATGAATACCCTTTTTAATAACCAAACATATGCGTTAAATGATGATGATTTAAGTTTAATTTGGCAATGTTATGAAGGGGAATATGCAGATAGCGTAGAGCATGAGCTTACTTTCTTTGAGTTGGATCCTGCTACTGAAAAGTATAATCGCTATGATGAAGTGCATTTTCAGCGAACTTTCTCGATAGATCAGTATAAAAATTGGTTGTCAGAATCTGGATTTACTATTCTGAAAATAGCGGCAGACTTTGATAAAGAAGAAGTAAAAGAAAAGGCAGAAAGAATCTTCTTCTTTTGCAAAAAATCACAATAACATACTCAGGTAAATAAATTAATTCACACCTTGGTACATGAAAAGAAGCAGTTTTCTTAAATTTATAAGCAGACGGAATACACGAAGACTCCTATGGGAATTACGGGACAGGCGAGACCCCGCAGGAGTTTACGAGGCCACTGAAAAACCTATTGTTTTTCTTTTAGTAATTTACGATAGAAAAAAA
>JBDNRM010000158.1:0-10603 GCA_047718615.1 Bacillus sp. (in: firmicutes)
GTACAGGACGAATTACGAATTTCTTAGCAGCTTAGAACTTTTGACTGTCGAGTTAGGATAAGGAGGGTGAAAAAAATGACAGAAGTGAAAAAAGTAGAATCGTTAACGAAAAAAGATATCATCAGTACTTATTTTCGAAGCACATTTATGCTAGGTTCCTTCAACTTCGAACGTATGCAAGCGATTGGTGTCGCGGTGACAATGATTCCGGCGATCAAACGCTTTTACCATAAAAAAGAAGATCAGGCCGCTGCGTTGAAGCGTCACCTTGAATTCTTCAACACGACGCCATGGCCGGCATCAGCAATCTTCGGTGTTACCGCTGCTATGGAACAAAAAAAGGCAGAAGGCGGCGATATTGATGAAGCCGCAATTACCAACGTAAAAATCGGTTTGATGGGACCGCTCGCCGGTATCGGTGATCCAATTTTTTGGGGAACGGCGCGCCCGATCCTTGCAGCTCTTGGCGCTTCGCTTGCTATGAGCGGAAGTATTCTCGGACCGCTGCTCTTTTTCTTCGGAATTAACATCATCCGTATGTTGACGAGATGGTACGGATTTAAGGTCGGTTATACTCAAGGTACGGACATTGTTCAAGACGTTGCCGGCAACCGTCTTAAGAAATTAACGCAAATGGCTTCTGTACTTGGTTTGTTCGTTATGGGATCACTGGTATCAAAATGGACCAGCATTAAAATGCCGCTTGTTCTTGTATCGTACAAACAAGCAGGGAAAGTCGTTGACACAACCATGCAGGGGATTTTAGATTCACTGCTTCCAGGTCTTGTTGCCTTACTGATGACTTTCGGCTGCATGTGGCTGCTCAAGCACAAAGTCAATGCGATCTGGATCATCTTCGGTATGTTTGCAATCGGTATTCTCGGATACTGGGCTGGTATCTTCGGACTGTAAGATGGCTGATACGGTTGCGCGTCACTTGTGCATGATTCATTCATAACTTTTTTGTAAATCGGCTAGGAGGGATTTCGATGTTTAACAGCTTGAAAGCATTTCTACATCCAAACAATAGACCTGAAGGCTATGTGTACAGTTCTTCAAAGTGGGTGACGATCCTAATGGTGATCGGTATCCTGCTCTACACAATCACTGACGGGTGGGGAACCTTGGTCGCCTTATCGCTTGCGGTCGCCTTACTGATCGGACGATACATGCTGGCCAAACAAGCTGCAGGAGATTTTCTTGATATGCACCAAGCCAAAAAAGGCTACGCGAAAACAAGAAATAAAGATTATCTGCGCTTTATTAAAGCCCGCGGCGAGCAGATGCTCAATGACAACAAGGTACTCACGAAAGCTGCCAAGGAAGAAATTCATCAACTTCTAGCCTATGCAGAAAAATATCTCTGATTCTTGCAGCCGGTGACGCTGCCAATATAAGAATAAAAAACGTGAAGGAGCTTAGGTTCCTTCGCGTTTTTGTTTAAACCATGTGAGGTTGGAGAATATGCATAAAAAACGAAAATAAGTTAAATTATTGATGTCACTGTGTATCAAGTCTATTAGAATAAAATTGTCTGGTGAGTAGAGCTGTAGTCAAATTATAAATATCCTGAGGGTCTTTAAAATTACAATTCAGTAATTCCTCTATTTTTTCGATCCGATAGGTCAATGTGTTTCGATGAATAAATAGCAGCTCAGACGCACTTTTATAATTGCAATTTGATTTTAAAAAGCATTCTATTGTTTCCAACAATGCTGTTTGATGTTTTTGATCATATAAAATAATAGGTTCTAAAATATTTGAGAAATACTCATTTAAAGAGTCCAATCTACATTGTGCGAAAAGTTTAATGATACCGCTATTACGATATGAACAAATCGTTTGATTGTTTAATTGTCCTGCCCATAGGGCACACTTTGCTTCCATAACAGACTGGTTTAGGGAGGATTTTAAGGATAATTTATTACTATAACCAATAAATATGGTTGAATTATTGTGAGTTTTAACACGAAAATAACGAATGATATTTAAGAAAAATGTATGATCAATATTTGTATCTAGTTCTGCCAGAAAATAAATTAAACAGCCACTAATTGCGAATAAACCGGTTCTTAAGAAATTTTCTGAAATGAACTTTGCATAACTATGTGTCTGTTCATTTTTTGAACGGCCATTAATAATAATCAAAACATAATGATCGAATTTAGGTAAATGGATTTCACTAATTATTTCCCCAATAGTTCTATCTTTCTTATTTAGCTCTTTAATCATTTTTTCAAATAAACCGCGATCAATTTTGTTATCTTTATTATTTGCGTAGAGATAATCGGAAATGCTTTTTGTGACGTGAATCATTGGGATATCCCACGGCATGGAGAACAGCGGAATAGCAAACTTATTGCAAGCCGCAATTACTGAATTTGGTATTACTGGAATGTAATCTGGACTTGGAAGAATAATTATTCCGGAAATGTTACTAATATAGCATTTATAGATAAATTGTTTTAGACTATTTTCATTCATCTTCATACCTACACCGGTCATAAATAGAATCTCAGATCCTTGAACCCATTTTTCTACATCAAGATTTTGACATATATAGGGCCATCGGACCTGTCGATTTAATCCACTTTTCCCCGCAAGAAAATCAATTTTATTAAATGCTTCAATGCGCATAATATCCTTCACAGTAACCATAATCATTATCATCTCCTTGTATCCTATCCTAATTTAAATGACTTAGCTCAAAAATTTATGTGATATTAGTTATCATAACATGTTCAATTTTAAGCATAGGGGATACTATGCATCATTCATAACGAAATGGGTTAAAAATTGTAACATGATACTAAAGAAAAATATTTTTATAAATATTAGACTATTTATAAAATAATAAACAATAATTTGATAGGAGTTGAAAAAATGATTATTAAAAACTGTCGTTTAAGGAAAAAGAACGGTTTATGGGACATTGAAATTGAAAATGGCATTTTTTCAAAAATTTATACAGCTGGCAGCAACAAAGTGATTAATAATCATAGTGAAATTGTTGATCTTGGCGGAAAACTTGTTACCGCCCCTTTTGTAGAACCGCATATTCATTTAGATTATGTTTTTACGGCAGGGTATCCTCGGAATAATGAAACAGGAAGTTTGTTTGAAGCAATTCAAATTTGGGCAGATCGTAAAAAGCTGAAACCATTTACGAAGAAAGAAATAAAGGAAAATGCATGGAAAGCATTACGGTTATTAATTAAAAATGGGATCCAATTTGTGCGCACACATGTTGATATTTGTGATAAAAGTTTATTGGCATTAGAAGCCATTAAAGAAGTTCAAATAGAAGCCAAAGATATAATTAAGATTGAAATTGTCGCATTTCCTCAACAAGGTATCTATGGATACCCGGATGGAGAAAAGCTTCTTGAAGAAGCAATTCTACACGGTGCAGATGTAATTGGGGGTATCCCACATTATGAAATCACTAGAGAATATGGACTAAAGTCTCTCCGAAAAATCTTTGATCTTGCCATAAAATATGATAAAAAAATTGATGTCCATTGTGATGAAATTGATGATGAACAATCTCGTTTTATAGAAACACTAGCTGCAAATGCCTATGTAAATGGTTTAGGATCAAGAGTGACAGCTAGTCATACAACGGCAATGCACTCCTATAATAATGCCTATTGCTATAAATTATTTTCACTTCTGAAGAAATCGAATATTAACTTTATTTCCTGCCCAACTGAAAGTATTCATCTTCAAGGAAGATTTGATAGTTATCCAAAACGTAGAGGAATTACTCGGGTTAAGGAGCTGCATGATTGTGGATTAAACGTCTGTTTTGCAGAGGATTCGATCATGGATCCTTGGTATCCTGCCGGTTCTGGAAATATTATGAGAATTCTTGATATGGGACTGCATGTTTGTCAAATGATGGGCCATGAAGAAATCGCTAAATCTTTGGATTTAATTACAGATAATGGTGCGAAGACGCTGGGTATTGAAAGCGAGTATGGATTGGATGAAGGAAAACCAGCAAGTTTCATTGTAATAGATGATGAAAACGAATTTGATGCAGTACGTATGCTTAGTCCTGTCATTTTGTCTGTGCATAAAGGGAAGATTATTTATCATAGGCAACAGCACAAAATGCTGAAGATCAATGGTATGGAGGAGGTCACAATATGAGCGATAAAAAGATTATTGAATATTCAGCACTTGACCCTGTTCCAAAGAATCGTCGTACAATGAATTTTTTTGACATGCTGGCTACTTGGACGGGTGCCAATGCTAACAATGGGACTTGGTATGTTGGAGGGGTAGTTGGCGCTGCAGGATTCGGCGGTGCACTTATTGTTACTCTTGTTTCCAATCCGATTGCATATTTATTAATGGCGATTATTGGGTTTATGGGTTATAAAATCGGAACTTCAACAATGTCATTGGTACGCCCATCTCTTGGGATAAGAGGAAGCTATATTTTATCTATTTTTAATGCCTTACAGTACATTGGTTGGACAGCAATAAATACATTTTTGGCTGCAATTTCCATTAGCTTTATTCTGAGTGAACTAATCCAGGCTCCACCATATGGAGCATCCGGTGGTAATAAAACAATGCTTATTGGAATAGTCATTATGACTATTTTACATTTCTTATCCATAATGATGGGTCACAAGTCTGTAAAATTTGTAGAAAGAATTGGTATGGTTCTTATCTTAATTCTTGGTGTATGGGAGATGGTTGCGGTACTCAGTCAAGTTTCACTAGAACAAATCATACATTGGCAGCCTAAAGAAACATCACATATGCCAATAGGAACGGCAATGGACACCATGGCTGCATTCAGTCTTGGCTGGATTCCAGTCATTGCTGACTTTACACGCTATACAAAAAGAAAGGTGGATGCCACAATTGCACCACTGGTTGGCGCAAATATAGGATTGTTCTGGTTTGTTTTTGTCGGACTGGTTTCAACCATCGGAACAGCTTTGTCCACAGGTGTGTATGATCCGAATAATTCAGATCCGAGTACCATTGCAAGTAAGTTAGGACTTGGTGTCATTGCATTTCTAATTATAATATTTACAAGTACAACAGCAAATGCCATTGATTTAATGGGTGCGGGTATATCCATAACTAACTTGAATAAAAAGTTTAAATCCATACCAGCATTGTTTATTTCTACAATCTTGGCTGGAATACTTACTGTTGTACCCCTATATTTTGGCAATTTCCTTGGCGCTTTTGAAACGCTGCTCAATTATATCAATATGGTTTTTGGCCCTATTTTCGGAATTATGATTGTTGATTTCTTTTTACTAAAGAAGATAGACTATTGTGTAGAGGAGCTTGATAAAAAAGGTGGAAAATACTGGTATTTTCATGGATTCAATCTCGCATCTGTATTTTCTTGGGGTATCTGTATTGGATTTTATTTGATAGGAAATCGAATCGGACTATTCTCATCAACAATTGGTGTGACCTTTCCAACCATTGCACTGTCAGCAATTTTATACTATGTTATATCTAAATGTGTAAATAAATTTTCAAGTAATACCAAACAAGAGGGTATGTCTTTGGAAAATAAATAATTCGACTGCACTATGGATCTTTTTGAAGTTTACTAAGGAAAACTTATTTATTGTTGGTCATAATTACGACACAAAATCAATTTGTTTATAAGTCGTACTGCTCATTCTTCATTTTCAATTTTTTATTGGAAAAATGAGCAAGTGTACGACTTGTTTTTATTAGGAGCAGTTGAATTTCGTTGCTCGAGTAGTTGTTAATGAATTTATTAGGTGCAATTATTGATTTGATTTCTTTGGAATATGAATGGAATTTAGAAAAAATAAATGAGAGCAGAGCACTAATCCAATATATTTAGTGAAGAGCCAAAGTTATGAATGGTATCTTCCGCTTATAGATATAATTAAAGCGAAGAGTACAGTTTAAACCAACGTTTACTTAAACTCTAGCCTTGTCTGTATGATTCATGCGCGGTATGATGAAAATAATTGAAATTTGGAGGTGAGAAAGGTTTATGAAGCTGACTTTATCCTGTGTGCGCACATTGATTGCTGCTAAAAACGGGAGATTTGCGCCCTTTTTTAAGCAGCGATTGCGGGATAAAGCATGATCAATGTTCACTTTTGAAGATCAGGGCCAAATCAGGCGGGTGGGTTCACCAACATGCCGCAATCGCAAAAACACGAGCGATGCGGAGGATGGATCATGAACGACCTGATAAAAAATAAAAATTTTGTTTCACTCTTTTTTGGACGATTAATCTCCAATATCGGTGATAGTCTCTATTATATCGCTGCGATGTGGCTTGCCTATAATTTGGGCGGCTCCGCTTTCTACTCGGGGCTTGCCGGCTTTTTGACGCTTCTCCCGGAATGTCTCTCCTTTTTAGTTGGTCCGATTGTGGATCGGATGAATCTGAAAAAAGTGCTCGTCATTCCTTCGCTTTTTCAAGGGATGCTTCTTTTGCTTGTCCCCATTCTATACATGACTCATTTACTTACGGTTACCGGTGTGCTGATCATCATGCCCTTGATCGCTTTAATTGATTTATTTCCTTATCCTGCCGAAGGTGCGCTGATTCCAAGATTGGTGAAGAAAGAGCAACTGGTTGCGGCAAATAGTGTGATGAGCTTTTCCTATCAGGGAACGGATCTGATCTTCAGTATGTGCGGCGGCTTTCTGATTTTGTTCACTGGCGCGGTGAATCTGTATCTTATTGACACGTTTACTTTCTTTATTGCGGCAGCATTTTTTGCGACCATACGTTTAAAGGTGTCGAATCAAATAGCACAGCCTTCATTTAATTTTTCGTCTTACCGGGCGGATTTGGCTGCTGGGTTTCGCTTTGTAATGCAACCTTTGAATCTCAGCCTGTTGCTGCCGCTTTTGGGTATAAACTTTTTCTTAAGTGCCGTACTCGCGGCCCTGCCGTCGTTCGCAAATCAGCTAGGCGGCCCGGGGAAATATGGAATTCTGCTCACCTGTTACACATTGGGATTTTTGCTTGGAACGCTGACCTCATCCTTTTTATCTCGAAAAATGACGATGGGCATAGCACTGATTTTCGGTTATGCCGGGTCCGGTATCATGTGGCTGCTGGCTGCGTGGGCAGCGGATCGTTTCTTTATGCTTTGCTGCGTTTTTATTGTTTTGGCTAATTTCCCGGTCGGGGCAACGAATATCCTGTTCAGTACTTTTTTCCAAGTGATGCCGCCTCAGGACATGATCGGACGTGTGTCTGCGGTTATCGAAACGCTGATTGCGGCCGCAATGCCGCTTGGAGCATTGTTCGGCGGCATAATCACAGCTTGGCTAGGCAGTACGCCTCTGTTTCTCTTTCAGGGAGGGGTTGTTCTGGTCACGTCGCTGATTTGGATATTGAATAAGAAATTGCGGCAGATTCCAAGATTGGAAGAACTTAACGGTGGATCGGGTCACAAGTTGTCCGACATACCCGAATAAAACATGGACAAATCACGTGATTACGGAGGAAAAATGGGAGCTGGTCTTTTGAAGAAAGAGATTAATCGAGGTTACGCCTCACTTTAATAAATGCAACGATTTCTTTTTGTTCCTCTTCTGTGAGTGCTTCTCCATCAATAAATAGGCGGCAGTGCGCTTCTTGGGGTTGATCGAGATGAATGTTTGGTTTATAAGGCCGATCAACTAATGTATCTAGAGAAGTCTTAAAAAAATCAGCTATTTTAATCAACGCATCGATCGGTGGCTGACGGTAGCCGGTTTCATAGCTGGCGTATGTACTTTTAGCGATTCCGAGAATATCGGCCATATTCTGGATCGTTAATTTTTTTTCCTTTCTTAATGCAATTAATTGATCAAGCATCCGAACATTCCCCCAGTAGTCAGTTTACCTCTAGATACACGTATAGTAAACATTTTGTTGAAAAATATGGAGAAAAAGTTATAATGATCGTATAAAATACACAAGACGAGGAATTTATTAATGAAAAAAATTTTAGTTCTTGCTACAGGGGGAACGATTGCTTCAACGCCTCATCAGGATGGATTGGCACCGGGCATGACCATTGATCAATTGGCCGGCTATTTTGAGCATAATTCGGATGTGTCCGTTGATTTTCGTGTGTTAATGAATAAGGACAGTACCAATATGCAGCCGGAAGACTGGCTCACTTTGGCTAAGACTATTGATGAACAACAGCATCGCTATGACAGTTTTATTATCACACATGGTACGGATACCATGGCCTATACGGCAGCAGCATTGTCCTATCTGCTCCATGGGCTGAAAAAAACAATTGTCATTACCGGTTCGCAGGTTCCGGTCAGTTTTAAGCGTACCGATGCCAAGAAAAATATTAAGGATGCACTGACGTTTGCGCAAAAGGCAGATCTTTCCGGTGTATTCATTATTTTTGATGGAAAGGCGATTCTTGGGACACGAGCAATTAAAATGAGAACAAAAAGCTACGACGCATTTGAAAGTATAAATTATCCATATATCGCTTCGATTGACGACACAAAGATTCATATTCAGTTCAAACCAAAAAACGATACAGATTCATTTTCCCGGAAAATCGATATCTGTCCGGATGTCTTTTTGCTGAAAATTTTTCCGGGACTCTCGCCTGCCTTTTTCGACTTTCTTAAGAGTCATACAAAGGGCCTGATTATTGAAAGTTTTGGAAATGGCGGTCTGCCCTTCGAAAAAAGAGATCTGGTCGCTGGGGTCAGAAATTTGGTGCAGAAGGGAATACCCGTGGTTATTACGACCCAATGTCTTGAAGAAGGCCAGAACATGGACCTTTATGAGGTTGGAAAACGGGTCGAAGAGGCCGGCGGGATCACAGCCGGTGATATGAATACAGAAGCGATCGTTGCGAAGCTGATGTGGATTCTCTCGCAAACTACGGATCTATCGGAAATCAAAAGAATGCTTCAGACACCGATCGCTCATGATTTGGATTATATTTAAAGCTTAAGGGAAGGCGAGTACAATTAAATCTTCTTTTTTTACGATCACGATCATAATTATCGGCTCGATTCTGTACGGCATCGGCATTAATTGGTTTCTCATTCCGGCGAATGTTTATTCGAGCGGATTCGGTGGTTTGTCTCAGCTCATCGCGACTGTCGGGCACCACGCATTTCCAACACTGACAGTTTCAAATATGGTCGGTGTGCTGTATCTTTTATTCAATATTCCTGTTCTTGTCTTAGGTTGGTTTGTACTTGGAAGAACCTTTGTCAGTTACACGGTCTTAAGTGTTCTCTCGTGCTCTGCGGCGTTGCATTTTATTCCGAATGTTGATTTTTCTTCAAATATACTTTTGAATGCAATCTTCGGTGGCATTTTTTGTGCGTCCGGTGTTGCGCTGACGCTTCGTTCGGGCGCATCAACAGGCGGGCTTGATGTAATCTCGCTTGTCCTGCTTCGCAAAACCAATTTTTCATTTGGACGGATCAGTCTGAGCTTTAACGTGATGATCACGGTCATCGCCGGGATTCTGTTCGGGGTGGAAAAGTCGCTGTATACATTGATCAGCTTGTATACGAATGCCAAGGTTGTTGACACGATTTACACCAGTAAATTCAAAATTCAACTGACTATAGTGATTGACGGTGAGAGGCTGGATGCAGTCAGGAGTCTTGTTCTTCAGCATACGAAACACGGCCTGACCTATACCGAAGCAAGAGGCGGCTACACCGATAATAAAAAACAGATCATTTATACCGTGATTACACGCGATGAACTTCCGCAACTGGCGGCACTCATCCATCAAGCCGATTCCTCATCATTTATCACCATTCAGAATGTTGGCGAAGTGAAGGGCAAATTTTTAATGCAGTAGCCGTTCGCTCCTTTCCTTAGAAAAGATGGCCATTTCTGCATGAAGGACTTCTCTTTTAGAAAATATACGATTTCTGCCTTGCTAGTATGAAGATATGGTCATAAGAGGCTAATTCCCAATCCGCTCTGATCGGTTGAGCGATTAGGTAGGCATCTAATCTGATAAATAGACGGAGAAATTCCGCTTATCAAATCGAAAACCGTGAAAATGGAGGGCTTTTCTTTGCATAAGCGGAAAAATTACTCTTATGTACCCACGAAACAAGCGCCATGCTGCATATAACCGGAAAAATTCCGCTTATTTTACTCGATACTTAATTAAGGATCAAGATGCTTTATAAAATAGAACTGTCAGTTCAAGTACAAAGCTGATGATTAAAAACCGCATTTGGAACAAGGGAGCTTTCGTATGTAAAAAAATTTTCGCAAACTACGTATACGTCCTGTATGCAACGCGAAAGCCACCGCATTCTGCGGAAGTAAGGACCGGGCGCTGTCTGCCCGGTTTTTTTGACAAGGAAAGAAAGTATATGATTTTTGCCAAAGCCAAAGGTTGTGAGCCAAACGCGCAGGTGCGAGACTCCTGCGGAGCGGTTCTGTTGATCGCAGGCCAGGGGAGACCCCGCAGGTATTAGTTTGCTTGAGGAGGCTCCCGGACTGCCCGCGGTCGCGCTCAGTTGATGCGAGCAACCGGAGCGTAATCAAAATCCGGCATGATTTAAGGACCGGGCGCTTTTTGCCCGGTTTTTCTTACAAGTAAAGAAAGTATAAGAT
>JBDNRM010000159.1:0-10585 GCA_047718615.1 Bacillus sp. (in: firmicutes)
CCTTTATGTTATTAACTGTTATCTATTATATACTTTTTTTAAAAAGATATTCTTACTTTGGAGGAATTTAATAATGATAAAAAAATTATTAACAGTTGGGTCTATTATAACACTATCTTTGATTGTTGGAGCTACTTCCAGTTTTGCAGCATCTACCCTTAAAGCTTATAAATATGGGTATTCTTATGTTCCTAACTACTCTTATGATCTACAAGGGTATGCTAGTATTTCTTTAACTGATACAGGTTATGTAACAGGATATGGACAAACAAGATTAACAGGATTTTTTGAAGGCACAGCACCAGTTGATTCAATGTCGGTGAAAATTGATGGTTATATTAATGGTAGTTATTACACCACTGCTAGTAAATCAGCTAACAAAGGTTCAGCAAGTCCTAACGTATCTATTAACTTGGGAAAAAATGATTGGAGCATCCCATATAATGTAAAAGGTTATCACAAAGCTTATCGAAATGGATCAAATATAAGTACTGCATCTACCTCGGTTCAATGGTAGTGTATTTGGCAATTAAGGATATGCATTAACATGTATCTTTTTTCATTACTCATGTTGCTTGACATGGAGTCTCTACGGGCATGATAAAGGCAAAGGAAATGCACCGTAAAGCTTTGCAGGCGAACAAGCCTATCATACCCGCCACTCCATATCAAGCTGTGAATATGCAAAATAATGTGCATACACTTAATTGCCAAACGATACATCTTTTAATTGCCAGCAACAATGGAAGAATGGTTTAATTTTATTAAACCATTCTTTTTAATAAAAATAGAGGAGTATTTACTTGAAAAGAATTATCTTTTTAATTTTTATAATTTTATTAACAGGATGTTCAAATAATGACAGTGTTTATAAATCTAACTTGCACTATAAAAATAGTAAAACATTAATTAAAAACGATGATCCCAAAGCTCCTATAGGAATGGAATTAGGATTTTTTGATGAATCTTCCATTGATGAGGACCAAGTAATACATAAAGTTGATAAAAATGAAATTTATTCTCCAAAAATAAGTGTAGGAAATTATTTTCAAGAAACATTTAAATTCGGTTTATTCTTCTTAATAGATTATAAGCAAATCCCTGTTATTACTGATGAAAAAGTATCCTTTATTGATGTAAAATTAAAGCCTGACGAAAAAAGAGATATTGATGTGGAATTACCAAAAAGTGATCTAAAACAAGGCTTGCATGATTTAATTGTAATACTCGTTCGTGACCCTGAAAATACTTTAAATAAAAATCAATTTGTTTCAGAAGATCAAGTTTATTTATCAAGAAGAGTTGCACTTATTGTAGAAAATGGACAAACGAGTCCAGTTAACTATAAAGCGGTAAGTAGTCAGGAGTCAAAAGATATAATAAGTAGTCCTATTATAACAAAAAAAATTAATGGAAAACCAAGAGATTATCTTTCATTTATTTCTTCTAAAGATAATGTTTTTTTAAATTTTGGATCTAATAAAAATGATAAGAGATTTGCTATAATCGGTATTATTAATTCTAAACAAATTAAATTAGAATTACCGTATTTATTAGCAAAAACTAAAGGGAATATGAGTTTGCCGATATCTTTTTATGAATATAAAAAAGAGCTTCCTGCAAATGCATTAATTGCAATTATTGATGACCCCTTTACATTAGATAAAAATAATTTAATACAGCAGAAGATTCAATTTACCAATTTAATAACATTAAAAAAATAAATACTATCTATTTACTATAAAATCTACCTAGTTTATTAAAAGTAGGAATAAGATTAAATAAAAAATCCTCTTCTGGCGTCAGAAGAGGATTTGAGTTGCTTTTTTCTCTTCTAATCGTTCAGACAATCATTTTGTCTGTCGGAATTAGCACAGTATTCCGAAGAACCCTGCTGCTGAGGTATCATAGGGCCTTTTCCCTCCACCTCTCTAGATAAGATTTATTATTATTAGAGGATGTTCAAAAAGGCACCAAATTAAAGCTTCGAATCTCTTCGTTGGCTTGCTTCTAATTTGTTACTTTTTTGAACAATCACCATTAGTAAATGTACCAACAATTAAAGCAGGATAAAGAATAAAAGTCGCAGGGAATTAAAAAGCAAGAAAAAGAAAGATCTACACAGTTAAACATTCCTTATATACCAGTTACAGAATAGGGAAAAATAAATGAGGACATTCGAAAAAGAAATGCACTTATTGAAGAAAGAAAAGAACATCAATTCGCCAGATTATACGTTCCATTCCGGTCAGGCTGTTTTTAATGGCTATGGAACAATTAAGGGTGAATGGGCTATTATTTTTTCAGTAACAACGGATGCCTATATTGAAGTATTAAAACAAATAACTGACAAGCTTTTAAAACAAGTAAGTTGTATTGTTTTAGTTTCTCCGACTTTAGGTTCAAACTGTTTAATAAGTAACTATATAAACAAGCTTAATTCAAATGCAGAAATTATTAGCTTTTCTACTATTATGGTGATACACGATGGATGGACGACAGACCGACCAATACTGTTCTTACGACAGCGGTCAAGAAAAAAATTTATATAGGATCGACGAACTATCCATCTAATAATGTCGATAGACTATGTAAGGTGTTTCAACAATTAGGTATCGCTCTAGAAACCATGGAATCTCCAATTGAGGCGGAAACGAGAAATATTTCTATATATGTTCATTCACCGTTATTTATGAATGATTTTTCATTAAGTGCAATATTTGGGGATATAGAAACCAAGAAATATGTTTACAAATTGTATCCTGAGGGGCCTATTACTCAATATTTAATTCGTAATCTGCTGACCCAATGGAAAGAAATTATGAATACCGGGTAGTCTGGATAATTATACCTACAATATTAAATACTGGATACTGTCACAAATTATGGTAAAACCCTTAGATGTTGTCTAGAACGATGTGTTGTCCTATCTACTTGAGATAGATTTAGAAGGTAGCTCACCAGATTACCAAAAACAATATTTTTTGTAACAACGTTAATTAGAAATTCTGGTGCTTGATTTTATTAGGTTTATAGGTTGCCAAAAATAATTACCAAAAGTTTTACCAAATACTTTTACAAAAATGAAGTCTCTTGTACAATAAAATTATTAAGTTGTGCAGGGGGCTTCTTTATGATAATTGGTTATGCCCGAGTTTCTACAGTTGACCAAAATTTAGACCGACAAATTAGATTACTTTCTGAGTATGGTTGTGAAAAAATGGTTCAAGAGAAATTTACTGGGACTATAAAGGATAGGGATGGACTTAATTCATTGTTAGATGTAATAAGGAAAGGTGATACCATTGTAGTAGAAAGTATTTCACGCTTAGGGAGAAGAACACTTGATATTCTTTCTATTATTCAGCAATTCGAGGATACAGATGTAAAGTTCGTTTCCATTAAAGAGAACATGGATACAAGAACATCAACGGGTAAAGCCATGTTTCAAATGATGTGTGTCATCGCAGAGTTAGAAAGAAATTTAATTGTAGAAAGAGTTAAAGAAGGATTAGAAGCAAGTAAGAAAAGAGGAAAAAAACTTGGAAGACCTAAAGTGGATCAAGGGAAAATTGAAATAGCTTTGAGGATGTATGACAGTAAAGAATACTCGGTAAAAGAGATTGTAGTAGGTACAGGACTTTCACAGGGATCATTATATCGAGCGATTAATAAAAGGAAACTAGAAAAAACGAATTAATAACTTTTTAGATTTTTAGGGAATAATGTGACGGGCTAGGGAAACTATCCTGTCACTGCCCTAACTTACAGAGGATGGAGTTGGTAATTTGGCATCTATAGAACGTACGGCTTACCCCAGATTTAAAAAACGTCCTGCTTCAAAAGAACTTCATGATGTTTACTCTCCTACATCCGAAGAAAATCAATTTGCACATAAAGTTGCCAGAGGACCAGTTTCAGTTCTAAGTTTACTAGTTATGTTAAAATCTTTCCAACGTCTTGGTTATTTCCCTCGGCCGAAAGATATTCCTTTAGAGATCGTGATTCATATTCGGACTTGTTTGAATCTCTCTACTAGTGTTGAACCGAATTACAATAGTAAATCAATTTACCGACATCAAAAAGCAATAAGAGAATACCTCGATGTACGTCCTTATGGAAAAGAAGTATTACATATTGCAACTACTTCAATTTATAAGGCCACTCAGGTAATGGACAATCCAGCTGATCTTATCAACGTATCCATTGAAGTATTAATAAAAGAAAGATGTGAGTTACCTGCTTTTAGTACATTAGATCGATTGGCTCGCCGTATAAGAACCTTAGTGAACCACCAGCTGTTTAATTCATTATTTTCAAAACTGACTCCTGAAGTTAAGCAAAAATTAGACCAATTACTTGTTACTACAGATGATAAACGGACTTCTGAATATAACTTTTTAAAAGAAGTTCCAAAAAGCGCAACACTTTCTCATATGAAGGAAATACAAATAAATTACACTGGTTAACTAATTTTATAGGAGAAATTGATAGCTTACTAGAGGATATTCCAAATTCAAAAATTAAGCACTTCGCTTTAGAAGCAAAAGCGCTTGATGTATCTGAATTAAAAGACTTTAATTTTCCTAAGAGATATACACTGTTACTTTGTATGACTTATCGCTCAAAAATTTCAGCTATTGATAGTTTGGTAGAGATGTTTCTCAAAAGAGTCAGAACTATACATAATAAAGGAAAAGAGGAGCTTGAACTCCTTCGAGAAAAACATAGGTCAAAAACTGAAAATCTCATCTCTGTTTTGGCAGAAATTTTGGATACCACAAGTATAAATGAGGACGATACCTTGACCGGTCAAAAAATAAAAGAGTTATTTGGAAAAAGAGGTGGTATCGACTTATTAAAAGAAGATTGCGAATCCATTTCATCATATAATGGCAATAACTACCTTCCTCTTTTATGGAAATTCTATAAAAGTCACAGGAAAACTCTTTTTAGATTGATTAATATGATTGAAATTGATTCAACCACTCAGGATCAATCACTTTTAGAAGCCTTGCGATTTTTACGTGATCATGAGAACCGAAAAATTGAAAATCTACAAATAGATTTTGATCTTTCATTTGCTAGTGAACAGTGGAAAAAAACGATTTATGTTCCTAAAGAAAATAATTTAATTTATCGTAAACACCTTGAGATCTGTATTTTTTCCTATCTTGCGAGCGAGTTAAAAACGGGGGACCTTTGTGTGAAGGGATCAGAAAATTTCGCCGATTACCGTGAACAGCTCCTTTCTTGGGATGAGTGTAAGCCTATGGTAGCTGAATACTGTAAAGAACTCGATTTTTCTTCAAATTCAGAAGATTTTGTTCAACAATTAAAGCACTGGCTAGAGGATACTGCACAAAAAGTAGATATAAGCTACCCTGATAACGGCCAAGTAATCATTAATGAAAATGGAGAACCCACGTTGAGAAAAATAATGAGAAAAGAACAACCTCAGACAAGTAAGGCGTTAGAGGCAGTTATTTCTCAACGGTTACCTGAACGAAATGTTTTAGATATTCTTTGTAATGTTGCACATTGGACAAAATGGACACGGCATTTCGGACCATTATCTGGTTCAGATCCTAAGCTTGAAAATGCAATGGAACGTTATATCATTACTTCTTTTGGGTACGGATGTAATTTAGGACCAACACAGACTTCTAAGCATATGAAAAAGTTAGTAACCCCACACATGATTTCATTTGTAAATCGGCGACATATTAATGCATCTAAAATCGACGAGGCTGTTCGTGATATTTTAAATCAATACAATCAATTTAGTTTGCCTAAACTATGGGGTGATGGAAAATCGGCTGCTGCGGATGGAACAAAATTTGATCTCTATGAAGAAAACTTAATTTCTGAATACCATATAAGATATGGAGGTTATGGCGGGATTGCGTATCACCATGTTTCAGATACTTATATTGCACTCTTTAGCCACTTCATTCCATGTGGGGTATGGGAAGCAGTTTATATCATTGATGGTTTGCTAAAAAACAAATCAGACATTCAGCCCGATACATTACATGCTGATACTCAGGGTCAATCAACGCCTGTTTTTGCACTTGCACATTTATTGGGGATTAATTTAATGCCTCGTATTCGAAATTGGAAGGATTTAAAATTTTACAAGGCTGATAAGGACACACAATATCACCACATTAACCAATTGTTTAGTGATACCGTTGACTGGGAACTAATTGAAACACACTGGCAAGATCTGCTCCAAGTAGTTCTTTCTATCAAATCCGGGAAAATATTACCTTCTACACTACTTAGAAAACTAAGTAACTATAGTAGAAAAAACCGATTATATCAAGCTTTTAGGGAATTAGGAAGGATTGTAAGAACTGTATTTTTGCTTAAATATATATCTGATATAAAACTAAGAGAGCAAATTGGTGCTAGTACAAACAAAGTCGAAGCATATAATGGATTTTCTAAATGGTTATTTTTTGGTGACGATGGCATCATTTCAGAAAATGATCCAGAAGAACAAGAAAAGCGAATTAAATATAATGATTTAGTTGCCAACGCAGTAATATTCCAAAATGTATGTGACATAACACTTATTTTGTGGGAACTTTCTAAAGAAGGATATGTATTTTCAAAAGAAGATATTGTCATGCTTAGCCCATATTTGACTAGGCATATAAAACGTTTCGGAGATTATATGATCGATTTAGAAAATGTTCCACAACCAATCGAGGGAGATATTCCTATATAGTATATAAACGGAAAAAAGCAAAAAGGGTTATAAATGGTAATTTATTCCAATCTATGACCCTTTTTTACACGTATCTCGGTCGTACCCCCTCTACATCGACTCTTCCTGTAGCGGAATCATACCTTATTTTTGAAATGACCTTTCCATTCTGTAGCATATTGAATCTCAAGTCTTTTGTCTCATCCATACGTTCCCCTCCGCATCTTCCAGTCTTGTTTATAACTCTTTTAACTCTCTACGTGTTCTTTATCGTATAAATCATTTTCAGTAGAATAATAAATGCTTCATATTCTTTAAATCTTCTTATGTCTTGTGAAATCTTCCATTTTTAACAAAACAAGCTTCGTAGAGTTGTAAATTCGCACTTTTGGGACGGGCCCCCTATTAGGCGAATTCAGCTTATCCTACTTCCTTACCATCTTTATGTTCTTTTTCAGATAATCAAATTCAGGGAAAGTTAAGCTATCAGCTACTATCCCTGAATTTTTTAGTCTTTCCGAAATATGAAAGAATATTATAAACTCCCCTGGTGTATGGATATCCATTCCATCTATTGTGAAATTAAATAAATTTTCCCCTGTAACAATCGAGTCTGGGATTATGAGGATATTGTTAATGAAATAAAAATCAAAACCTTCTTTCACCATTGCATCAAGTCTTGTGAATACAGTGGAATTACGCTCAGAATAATTACTCCAAATAAGTTCGGGAGAGTGTTTATTCAACCATAAAATCGCAATATGTGGCTTATTTGAAAATACTATTGTCGTCATTTTGACCTCCTTGAACTCGGAGTAAACTCTGTCTATTGTCCGAATTTAATAGCCAACTATTCTTACTAAATAAAGAGTAATTATGTATTATCTAGCATTTAGTGAATTAATATAGACGAGATAGCAAGCAAAATCACCAAAACATTTTCGGTCATTTTCGATAGTTCCCAATTGATTAAACCAATCAGCATTCCAATTTTGCTCTTTCATATATGAAGCGATTAACTTTAGGCTGAACATAAAATCATTGTGCTGCCTTGTTCTTCTCTCATCTACTTCTCTTCGTTCCGTGAAATTTTGTATACTCCATTTCGCTCTTGTATTTGCATAAATTATGGCATTGTTCATCATTTCTTCCCAGAATTCTTTAAATTCCTGGTCATTTAGATTTGCTGATTCGATAATCTGATTATAAATAGTCGAAGATTCTTCAAAAGGTAAACAATTATTGGCTTTTAAATAACCATTGTATGTATCCATATTTACCACTATTAAACCCTCCTCTTTGTTATTTGATATTCCATCCAAGATTTATCCATTTCTTTAGTGTAGCTTGAATATATACCTGTATAAGTATCATATTTTAATAGAGGAACGATACCGCTTCTTTCCGCTTCTCCGTCAATAAAAAAGTGACTTTGTTTATCCCAAAATACTTTTCCTAAATACTCACTATCCGCTGAAACAGTTACGGTTGAGATATGACCTGCAATTATATCTTTATAAAAAGAACCTGTTTCCGCTGGATATTCCCATGTGAATTCCTCTGGTTGTGTAGCATATTTCCATAAAAATGGATCGGTTTCACAGATGCCTGCATGGACGTAGATTTGTTTATCTGTTTCATAGTATAAAGGAGTTTTCTTTTTTTCAGAAAGCCAATCTAAAAGATCAGGGTGTAGCTTTCTAATTTCTTTTATTATGTATTCGCTCACTTCTGAGTAAGATTCTCTTTTTATTTCCATTTTTCCTATTATATTAATAAACTGTTCACTTGAAAAAAAACTCTTTACAGTAAGAAAATTCAAGTCTTGAGAAAGCCATTGTATTTCATCCTTTAATGTGTACCAGTCAATAAACATTTCTTCATGATTTCCTAGTAAAACGATGACTTGTTCCGGGTATTTCTCTTCTAATTCCTTTATATGATAAAGCGCTTGACAACTATCTTTTCCTCTATCTACATAATCTCCTAAAAAAATTAATTTATTTTCTTTGCTAGAATCTAAGTCAACAAGACTTAACGTATTGAGCATGAATTCATAAAACCCATGTATATCGCCTATAGAATAGATCGTCCCCATATAAAAACTCCTTTAAGTTATTGTCTAATCCGTCATTCTATTTATATGAAAGCCTTTTACGCGAGCTCATTATATTTACCCGAAAAAGCAGTAAACATATAGATATTTGACACTATATCACTCCTTATCTATCAAGGCTTTGATTTCCATTAAACGATTACCTGACAGCAATTTGCAATTATTATCTATATCGCTCATCAAATTTCTGCCAAATTTCCCGGCTCTTTTCACTTGAATTTTCTTTAATTATGTGTGAATCAAATAGTATCTGATAAGTACTTGGATCAATTATTTTTATTAAATCAGAACTAAAAGGATCTTTGCATATTCTATGTAGAGGGTTATTTGAAGCATCGAGTGATTGTATTGTCACACCACTAAATCGAATCTGAAAATTTCGTTTAAAGGACTCTATGGAGGCCTTTCTAATTGGATTATATATTCCTGCAACACCACCAGGTATACTGCCATGAATAACAATAAACTTCCCTGCTATTGCTTGCCATGAAGACATTTCATTATTATTAAGTTTAATTTCAAATATAGGATTAAAATTTTCTTCAAACATTTCTTTATTTGCGATAATTAGAGGATCTAGTGGCACCGTTGAAGTAACTGACCAACTTTTATTTTTTGATAATTTACGTCTGGAAATCTTATAATAAAAAATGTTATTATTATCTATCTCAAGCACCTTACTCATTTGTTCATCGCTAATGGAGTAGTAGTGATGAACAGATTCGTATTCTATATCTATTAGTTTCACAAAAGGATTATCAATAAAATTCTCATTTTTAAATTGAATGATATCATTCAATATATTATTTTCAGAAGTCATATTTATTTTTTCTTCAATATGCGCCTCCAAGTTTTCCTTGGTAAAATCAAATAGTAAAGCTTTAATTGTATCTCTCATATTGAAAACCTCCTTCTATAAATTTGAAAAACCTAAGCCGCTAAAAAGAGCTAGTCGTATACACTAGCGAAAAATATTTTTTATTTGAATTTCTTATTGGTTTTTCATTTGATTAACTCTTGTAGCATTTCTTTACCACGAATTTCAATGGAACGGTTTATTTTCCTAATTACTTCAAGAATTTGTATTGTATTAAAATTTGATGGTAATTTTTTATTGTTCATTGTATGTCCATCCCAGTACATTTGAATTTTTCTATTATCTAGATATGCGCCTATGTATTTAAACTTTTGGCACTGCTTTAGAAAAGCATCTTCACCAAACTCTTTTAAAAAGTATTCTAGCGTTATATCCCAATAATCATCAAATAATGCATTTCGTTTAGTATTAAAGCCTTTCGGAACTAATGTAAAATTTCCGATTGAATGTGTTAACGCTGCGAATTTTTGTACTTCTTCATGTTCATTTATTTCCTTGTAATAATCATACTCGTCCAACAACCATTCATATCTTAACTTATAATTGGAAATACCACTTGATTTCCAATATAAACTACCCTGTTCTATATCATAAGCCAATAATAGTAGACGATAAATACGATAAAATGAATTCATTGTATCAGAATCATAATTTACAAATTGTTCATCAGAAAGCCTCCATATTTTATTATATAAGCTTCTAGCTAACTCACTTCTATCACAGTCAAAAGAAGAACCACTAATCTTATATTTTAAAAACTTCTTAACTGGATTTTTCTCGTGCTTGACTTCTTCTTTAGGAGATTCATTTTTAAAATCATAATGGTAATCATTATTTTGTATAAATTGCTCTGTATTCATATAATTCAACCTCCAGA
>JBDNRM010000160.1:0-10479 GCA_047718615.1 Bacillus sp. (in: firmicutes)
TTAGAATGAACTTTCGACTTCCTAAGTAAAAAAAAGGACTTTTTCAGTGGCCTCGAGTTTACTCCGAGGAGGCTCGGCGCCCGCCCCATGGAAAGCGAAGTGTATTCCGGCTGCGGACTCATTGAGAGAGCAAACAACACTAATAAAAAGATGACACGGATTTATTTTTCCGGTCATCTTTTTTCTTTTGAAAAAATATAGAATAAAAGAAGGAATTCCCCATAAAACTATCGAAATAAACAGTAGATCAAAAGCGAAAAAATCAGCAATCTTTTTGGTTCTCCAGCGAAAGCTTCACTTTCTGTAAATCTTCTTCAAATTTATGATGCGTAGCTTGAAATAATTGATTGAACGTATTACCAAGTTGTTGATCAAGTATATTGATTCCTTCCCCTGTTATTCCGCCTTTAACGCAAACTTTCTCTTGTAATGTTGGCAATGTATAATATCCCTTTTTTAATAACTCGCCTAGCCCAATTAACATCTCACTCGCTAATTTTGTTGCAGTAATGTTATCGATTTCCGTTTCCTCTACTGCTCCATCAATAAACCTCTGTGTCAAATAGCTGAAGAATGCAGGACCACAGCTAACAATATCGGATGCGACTCTCGTAACATTATTTTCAATTATCAATGGTGTAGAAAATGAATCAAACACGGTTGTTAACGTTTTTTTCCATTCTTCGGTACACTGATTTCCAAAGGAAAATAATGATACACCAGCAAGTGCTCTATTAGTAATACTAGGTATAATTCTAGCAACTGAGCAATCGAAAAAAAGCTCCAGCAGTTCTGGATTAATAGGACTTGTGATAGTAACTACACACATATCCTTTGTAATATATGGGGCAATTTGTTTTGATACATGAAAAGTATCATGTGGTTTTATACACAAAAATACAAGGTTAGCTTCTTTTACTAACTCTATACAATCATCATAAACAACAATGTCGGAAAAAGTCTCTTTTAATTTTAATGCTTTGTTTTTTGTTCGATTATGAATAAGCATTGATTTGGGAGAGATGACCTTTCCGTCAATCATTGCTTCAATAAGAATACTCCCCATGTTCCCTGTTCCAATTATTCCGATTTTCATCTTTCCTTCCCCCCCTATAATGAGCGGTTTCTCATATAACGATATGAATCGTTTGAAAAGAATATACCAAGAAAGGAAGATTTATTGTCATGAATTGGATAAAGAATAATAAATCTGCTGCATTATGTTGTGTGGTTATTGCGGTAATCCTCTTGATTTTTTTGTATCCATTTATCAAAAATAATCAACAAGAGAAAAAAATAACCATTCAAAGTAGTGAAGGAAATGAAGCATTACCTGAAAATGATTCTGCAGTTGAAGAGGATAATAAACATATGGAAGAAACAATCATTGTCGATGTAAAAGGTGCTGTAAAATATCCTGGCGTTTATGAAGCGAAGAAAGAAGAACGAGTCGTTGATGTTATTAAAAGGGCTGGAGGTATAACAGAAAAAGGAGAAGAAAAAAGTATAAACCTTGCATTAAAAGTAGCAGATGAAATGGTCATATATGTTCCTTTTAAAGGAGAGGAAGATATACAGGGTATTTCAAATGCTGGAGCAGAAGGAGTAAATGGGAAGCAAGATGATTTGATTGAATTAAATAAGGCTACTGCAGCAGATTTAGAGACATTACCGGGAATTGGTCCGGCTAAAGCAGAAACAATCATCCAATATAGAGAAGAAAATGGTGGCTTTTCAACAAAAGAAGATTTAAAAAAAATCAGTGGGATCGGCGAAAAAACATATGAAAAATTAGCCGATTTAATAAAGGTGAATGAAAAATAATCAGAAGAATTTCATTACAGTGCGTGTTTAAAAAGGAGGGTAAAACGAAGAAATTCGACGCGGCATTTTTACCGGACTTTTTGAACAACCTCTTACAGATTAAAAGATAAAATGTGCTGTCCTAACAGCTTATTTTCTAACGATAGTATAATAAATGTAAAAAGTTTACTACCTTTAAAAAAAGTAACACGTTATAATGAGCTATAGAACTTTTACTTGAAGGCTAGAATAAAAAAGTTCAGTTATAAGAATGAAACCGGATATCCATGCAAACAAATTTGCACAATAGAACATAAAAAGAAGCAGTTTTCTTCAGTATATAAACAGGGTGCAGCCGAAGTACACGAAGACTCCTATGGAATTAGCGGGACATGCGAGAAGATAGCAGGGGCATACTCTGAAGAAGATCGGCAAAAAATACCGGCTGAGGACTAAATGAGGGTGTGTATTACCTTTTTTTTAGGTAAAACGATTGTTGAAAAACGATATAATGTTTAATTGAAGTTTATAGAGGTGATAGTAATGAATAGAATTTCTTGGGATAAGTATTTTATGGCACAAAGTGAGCTTCTTGCACTGCGAAGCACTTGTACGAGATTAGCTGTTGGTGCCACGATAGTAAGAGACAAACGCATTATTGCAGGTGGATATAACGGAAGCATTGCAGGTGGAGTGCATTGTATTGATGAAGGATGTTATGTAATTGATAATCATTGTGTTCGTACCATTCATGCAGAAATGAATGCATTATTACAATGTGCTAAATTTGGTGTGGCATCAGAAGGAGCTGACATCTATGTTACGCATTTTCCATGTTTGCAATGCTGTAAAGCGCTCATTCAAGCAGGCATAAAAACAGTTTATTATGCAGAAGACTATAAAAATCATCCTTATGCTGTCGAGCTATTTAAACAGGCTGGAGTATTAACAAAGCAAGTGGAAAATAAAGATGTTATTTTAGACGCAAAGCATGATGAAAAGCAACAATTCGTTCAATCTATGATGAATAAGCTCAATGCGACAACAGATAACACAGAAATGGAAGATATCCAAAAAAAAGCGCAGGAATTATTTTTTATAAAGATGACGGACACCTCTTCTGTATAAAAAAGAGGCAACAGAAAAATGGAATACTAGAAATATCCATAGTGACAATTAAGACAAGCAGTGGGTATACATTTCGGTCTTCGCTCGCCCTGCGGAAACCGAAATGTATACCCACTGCGGACTTATGGAGAGAGCCAAAGCCTTTTTTCTGAGTAGACATAGGGGGAATTAGAAAATGAAACAAACTATTTTTTTCTTTAAAAACAGACTGCTCTATTATGGGGTAGCAGGCTTGTTTGCTGTGCTTTCCGTATATATTCATACCGCCATATTCTTTTTGCTTTTTCTTTTGTATATAACATGGTTAAAAACATGGAGAAGGCTCTCTTTTCGTTCCACATATATGATTATACTCCTCTTCTTTGTTCTCTTTTTAAGAGCCGAATCGGAAAAACGGCTTTCTCATACAAATATTCCTCCTTTGAAAACAAATTTCACTATTATAATAACGGACGTACCAATGATAAATGGGGATAAATGGAGTGTCGTTGGAAAAGAAACTACAAATAATGAAAAATTAATTTTGTCCTATAAGCTAAAAACCGAATCGGAAAAAGGTTTTTATCAAAAACAAAAAATGATAGGAAAGACATGTAATGTAACAGGAGCTTTAGAAGAACCAGCTGTTGCAAGAAATGAAAATGGTTTTGATTATCAAAAATATTTGCAGAATCAATCGATTTATTGGCAATTAAAAGTAGACGATCTTTCTATTAAGAAGTGTTCTGAGACGAAACCAACTATTTTAATGGAATTGAAAAAAGCAAGACAAGCAGGAAGTAATTGGATTGAAGAATATTTTACAGATAATACAAAGGCAATGGCGATTGCTCTTATATTTGGTGACCGGCAATGGATAGAGTATGAAGTGCAAACAGCTTATCAAAAATTAGGTATCATTCATTTACTTGCTATTTCCGGTTCTCATATTATCGTGATTGTTGGCATAATATATTTTCTTCTCATACGTTTAGGTGCTACAAAAGAAAAAGCCGTTACCATTTTACTGCTTATTTTGCCGATGTATGCAGTTTTAACTGGATTAAGTCCTAGTGTGAACCGGGCAGTTTCCATGTCTATGCTAATTCTCGTGAAAAGAAAATCGAAACTTTTCGCTTCTTTTTCCTCTGTTGACATACTAAGTTTTGTTTTCCTTTTATACCTTTTTTACGAACCAAAAGTATTATTTGATGTTGGTTTTTTATTATCTTTTACGGTATGTATTTTTTTATTAGTGTCTTCCTCCATGTTGATTCAGTCTTCCTCTCCCCCGATAAAAACCTTGTTATTTACTACTTTCATCTCCGAATTTTCTGTACTGCCAATTATTTTGTTTTATTTTTATGAACTCCCAACATTATCTCTCTTCGCCAACATTATCTTTATCCCGTTTTATTCTGTAATTGTGCTACCGTACTTTCTTGTTGTTTTTGCTATTTCCTTGTTAACTCCGACTATTATTTCTTCCTTATTATTTCCAATCGATATGCTGTTGCGATTATCGGATAATATGGTGCAAAGAGTATCCGCCCTTCCGTTTAGTACTGTTATTTTTGGAAAACCTTCTCTTTTTCTAATCGTATTATTTATGATTGGACTCCCTCTATTTTTCTTTTTATATGAAAATACACTATACAAGCGATGGCGTCTATATTGTATTCCTTTTATTTTATTAGGAATGCTGTATATGGAAAGTGTATATTCTCCATTTGGAGAAGTAACCTTTATAGACATTGGGCAAGGAGATAGCATTCTTATAAAGGAGCCCTATCGAAAGGGGATATATTTAATAGATACTGGAGGAACAATTGTATGGGATCAAGAAAAATGGCAAATGAAAAAGAATCCATTTGAAGTAGGGAAGGATATAGTTGTCCCGTATTTAAAAAGTAAAGGAGTTAGCATAATCGATAAGTTAATTCTTACACATGGTGATGTAGATCACATTGGTGGAGCGATGGCGGTGTTAAAATCGCTAAAAGTGAAAGAAATTGTCTTTCCAGATACGGTGATGGAGCCTAGCCAGGAAGAGCAAGCTATTTTAGGTATCGCAAACAAAAAAGGTATACCTATTACTTATGTAAAAGCTGGTCAAGGTTGGACAAGCAGTAACGCTTCTTTTGATATATTATCACCCATTGATCGTTACGCCGAAAATAAAAATGCGAGTTCTATTGTAATAAAGGGAAACATTGGTGGATTGAACTGGTTATTTGCTGGAGATTTAGAAGAAGAAGGAGAGAAAAAACTTTTGCAAAAATACCCTATGTTAACTGTAGATATTTTAAAAGCTGGTCATCATGGCAGTAAAACGTCTACATCTGCACAGCTCTTACACGCGATAAAACCAAAAGCTGCTGTTATATCTGCTGGAAAAAATAATCGTTATGGCCACCCACATAAAGATGTATTAGAACGATTACAAGCAGAAAATATTTTGATCTGGAGAACAGATGAAAATGGAGCTATTACTTATAAATATCATCAAAAAGAAGGCACATTTTCTATGCAGCTACCATAAACTATACAGAAGCAAATGTTAGTACCGCTTTTTCCTCCTGATAGATAAGTTTAAGCTGCTTTCGAAAGCATGAAAAAACGGTCTTTCCTGATGTTTTCTTCTTGCTAATTCAAAAGTAATAAAGGAATACAAAAACAGAAAGAATCTAATTCCCCATATATTCTTTCTGTTTTTCGGTTTTTAGGTAGACGTCCATGCTGATAAAAATTTGCATCATGGACAGAGAATTATATTTTCTATTTAAATTATCAGGTAATCATTTTTCTTCGGGGCTAAATAAGGCGCCACGCGCTTTTCTTCGTTCTATTGATGTCACTTTCATTACCTTAACTGACAAGACTTGACACCAATATTTTGATGTTATAAGGAAATGCTAAGAAGGATTAAGTAGTAGAAAAGCTTTAAATCTTGAATCGGCGCCTAACTGCTTTAAGGATAAAGTGTACCGTTGCTTGATAAGTATCCTAGGCCTTATTAAGTAATGTTCATTATAGATCAAAAGAGGAAACCGAAAAAGAATCGAACCTGTATGCGATAAGTTATAATGGAATTAAACAATTTCATTGTAATACAGCAGGAAAGATTCCCGTTTGGTTTTCTCTTTCTGTTTTTGTGACTTGTAAAAATTGCGCAGCTTATTTAGGATAATAGAAGAAAGAAATATTGATGAAGCAACATTGGCTTATTAAGCTTTTGGACAAATGGAAAACAATTTGCGCATTCTAGACCAGAGTCTGCTGCTAGAAAGTATGATTTTAATAAAGATAACTAGTTGATTGAAGGCGTAAATTAACCGTTTTTATTGTCCGATATAGATAGAACGGAGAGGGAAAATTGATACAAAATTTATGGAAAAATATAAAGAAAAAAGAGTTTGCATCCATTTATTTGCTTTATGGAACAGAAGCCTTTTTAATAAATGAAACGAAGCAATTATTAATTCAAACGGCTGTTGATATAGATGAAGAAGATTTTAACTTATCGTCTTATGATTTAGAAGAAACACCTATTGAAGTAGCACTAGAGGATGCGGAAACTATTCCTTTTTTTGGTGAAAGAAAGGTCCTTTTATTACATAATCCATTCTTTTTAACGGCAGAAAAGACTAAATCAAAAGTAGAGCATAATGTAAAAAAACTAGAAGCTTATATAAAGGAACCATCACCGTATACTATTTTAGTATTTATCGGTAATTATGAAAAGTTGGATGAGCGTAAAAAAATTACAAAAGAATTAAAAAAAAATTCTTCTGTTTTAGAAGCGAAAAAATTAACGGAAGCAGAATTAAAAAACTGGATGAAGCAGCGAGCTTCCTATAATAAAGTGGAAATGGATGAAGCTGCGCTAGAAACGATGCTTCAGCTTGCTGGAACTAATTTATTTTTATTAACGAGTGAAGTGGATAAAATGGCATTATATGTTCAAGACTCTAGATTAATTACGAAGGAAATCGTGGAAGAGCTTGTAGCAAAGTCATTAGAGCAGAATATTTTCACATTAGTGGATAAGATTATTTCGCGGCAAATAGACCAAGCATTAAGAATTTATTATGATCTGCTAAAACAAAATGAAGAACCATTAAAAATATTGGCTATTATTACAAATCAATTTCGCTTAATTTATCAAGTGAAAGGATTGGCACAAACAGGATATGGACAACAGCAAATTGCTTCAGTATTAAAGGTGCATCCTTTTCGTGTGAAGTTAGCAGCAGGTCAAGCCCAAAAGTTTACGGAAGAACAACTAAAGAAATGTATTGGTTTATTTGCAGAGGCAGATTATCAGATGAAAACAGGGGGAATGAACAAAAATATGATTATTGAAATGATTTTGTTCCAATTAAATGAGGATTTAAAAAGGAATTGATTATGCGATGTGATTAGAAATGCGAGAAGGCTATGATAAGCTTGCCAATTAGGGCAGGCTTTTTTGTGCATAACAAAAGGCTATCATAAGATGATAGCCTGTGTTTAACTCATTAAGCGTTTAAAGAATTTTTTCTTTTAGCTAAACGAGATTTTTTACGTGCAGCAGCATTTTTATGAATAAGACCTTTTGCAGCAGCTTTGTCTAAATGACTAGCAGCGTCTACAAAACTTTCATTTGCAGCAGTTGCGTCGTTAAGAGCAATAGCAGCTTCAGCCTTTTTAACAGAAGTACGCATTGCAGATTTAACTGTAGTGTTTTGAGCATTACGAGCAGTACTAGTTTTCACACGTTTAATAGCAGATTTAATATTTGGCATTTACGTTCACCTCCTAAAAAGAAGCATCGGGTTTTGTTCATTACCCGATTTTACATTCCTAAAAAAAACTTAAAGAACAAAAGATATTTTATCAAATGAGAAGTAATAATGCAATACTATCCACTTAATTTGAATAAAACATCAAACAATAGAATGACATGTTCTTTCAGTTTATACGTAAACAGCAGAAAAAGCTATCTTTTTTTGCTGTTTTAATATAGATAGATTTTTACTTTGAACAAAGCAGACACCCGCACAAACAAAATTTACACTATGGCGCATGGAAAGAAGTAGCTTACTATTTTGTTTTTTGAACTAAGTTGAAGCAGAGAGCATCCTGCAAACACGAAGGTCACGCGGGAATGCGAGAAAGACGAGGCCCTGCAGGAAAGCGAAGTGTATGCAGGCTGCGGACTATTCGAGAAAGACTATTTATACTTTCATGATGACATGAATGTTTTTTGTTTTACTAGGAAAAGCTAAGAATAAAATCACTGAAGCTTCGGAGGAGACAACAATGAAAAAAGATTTAGATTTAAGCATGTATTCGGTAAGAACCGATTTAGCTATTGAGGCGAAAGATATCGCACTGCAAACACAAAGCAAAATGCAACAGCAGCCCAACCAGTCCAAACTAGATGGAGTTATCATTAAAGAAAAAGATGAAAATGGAATCAAAATTTCCTATTTGGAAGTAACAAAAAAAGGGGAACAGCTAATAGGCAAAAAAACAGGGATGTACTTAACGATTGAAGTACTTGGAATTAGACAGCAGGACAGCAAGCTGCAAAGCGAAGTTGAAAAGGTATTTGCAGCTGAATTCTCCCAATTTCTTAAGCAGAAGAATATTAAAGAAAATGCTTCTTGCTTATTGGTAGGGTTAGGAAATTGGAATGTAACTCCAGACGCTTTAGGACCTTTAGTTTGTGAAAATATTCTAGTAACAAGACATTTATATGAATTGCAGCCAGAAAATGTGGAAGAAGGCTATCGTCCAGTTAGTGCGATTTCACCAGGAGTAATGGGACTTACTGGAATAGAAACGAGCGATATTATAAAAGGAGTAGTGGAAAAAACAAATCCTGATTTTGTTATTGTAGTCGACGCATTAGCATCTAGATCGATTGAAAGAGTGAATGCAACGATTCAAATTTCGGATACAGGAATCCATCCGGGATCTGGTGTTGGCAATAAACGAAAAGAAATTAGTGAAAACACATTGGGAAGACCGGTTATAGCAATCGGAGTTCCAACTGTTGTGGATGCTGTTTCCATTACAAGCGATACAATCGACTATATTTTAAAACATTTTGGAAAAGAACTGAAAGAAGGAAATAAACCTTCTAGGGCATTAGCTCCTGCTGGGTTAAACTTTGGTGAAAAGAAGGTATTGAAAGAAGAAGATTTGCCAGCAGAAGAACAACGAAAAACATTTCTTGGCATTATCGGAACGCTTCCTGAAGAGGAAAAAAGAAAGTTGATTTATGAAGTATTATCGCCAATTGGTCATAATTTAATGGTTACACCTAAAGAGGTTGATGTCTTTATAGAAGACATGTCTAACCTTCTGGCAAATGGCTTGAACGCTTCCCTGCATAAAGCAATTAACCAAGAAAATGTAGGGTTTAATACACATTAAATTCGGATAATCACTAGGGAAAAATAGCATTTGGTTCTATCTTTCCTAGTAAGTACATATTATTTAGTAGAAACCCATGTAAACAAATTTGCACAATGAACGCTTGAAACAAGCGATTTGATTTAGCTCGTAGTTTGTTAAAGCAGGGAGCAGTCAGAATACACGAAGACTCTCGCGGGAATGCGATAAAGACGAGACCCTGCAGTGCAGCGAGGAAGCTTAAGCGCAGCCCCATGGAAAGCGAAGTGTATTCTGACTGCGGACTTATTGAGAGTGTACGGAACCTTTTTTTCCTAGTATCGATACTAGAAGAAATAGTAGTGTTGAAAATAGATACTAGTAAAAAAATTCATTCTAGATAGAAACATGAGGTGAAATTAGGTGAAAATCTTTACGATGCGTGCAATTTTCATTGCCCTTCTTATGTTTATATGTGTGTTATTTGGAATGCAACAGGCACACAGCGGCATTCAAAATATGAAAGGGTATGAAGATAAAAATTTCTCCAGCGCCATATCGATTGAAAAAAAAGATGGAAATGTAGAAGCTTCTATGCTCGGACAAGATGTATCTAGCCATGATTTACAAAAAAAGAAAGAAAAACTAGAAGAAATCAACGCATTTAATTTATTTTCAGGTATTGGAAAAGGGGTTGCAGACAGTATGTCCTCTCTTGCTCAAAAAGGAGTGGATCTCTTCGGAGGAGTTTTGGATGACAAAGATAAGGAAAAGGGGAATTAGTGTACTAGGCGGATGAGGAAGCATCTGCATTTTACACCAGTTTCTTTTTTTATGAATTTAAATAAATCAAACTTCGCAGTTATAAATTCTTTTTCATGTATTGCTATAACTTGGTTAAGAGCAATGAGAAAAGGGTGATTGATTAATCTTGCAAACATTATTCCTTATAAATAGGGGCAAGATTCTCGTTTCAGGATGCTCGCTTTCCGTGGGGCGTGCGATGAGCCTCCTCGGCACGCCTGTGGGGTCTCATCTAACCCGCTAATCCCACAGGAGTCTCGCACCTTTCACTCCAATCAAGCCGTTTTGATTCGTTAGTTGCTGTCCCACTTTATAGAATAGACTAAAAGCGGCACATTTTGGTAGAACAACGTTGAATAACAACATAAAAAAATCAACGCT
>JBDNRM010000161.1:0-10394 GCA_047718615.1 Bacillus sp. (in: firmicutes)
TTTGGCGAGTGTTAGGTGGAATTATCTCGAAAAACTTTTACTCTTCAGAGCTGTTCTAGCGTATATTTGATGTATAGCAGCAAGTATGTATGCCGCCTTACTAGATGAGTTCTTCCCCATCCTTCTTAAGTAATGTAAATTAAAAATAGGAAGTGACCGTTTCAATTGTTTTATTTTCACAAATGGTATTTCCATATTCTTGTATGATTGGCACACTTGTTAAGCAATATTCCCCGTATTCCCCTAATAATGCTACCATCTGATCTTCTCTTTGAGCGATTATATCCACAAAACATAAATAATACTTGCCATCCTTGTTATATAAATTTCCACCTTTAAATCCAACATAGTCAAGCTGTTTGCATACTTGGATTACATCTTCAAACTCCAAAAATTCATAGAGTATATCGACTGTTTCTTCAACAGTCACTTGCATTTCCAAAAATCCCTCATTTAAAAGATCTTCTTCTTCTTCATCTTCTTCATCACTCATTGTCAAAATCATAACCATACCTTGTGCTTTTAATGAAAAGATTTCTACTGCAACAGAACCGTTTATCTCTAACCCAAACTGATCATTTGCTTCTTCTAGCATTTCATGAAAAAAATACTGCCATTTGATCGAGTCTTTCCATATATCTTCTTTTGTTAAGCCGCGTTCATATAAATCATCAAAAGTTAGATGTATTTTTATTCTGTTATAATTCAATCTTTCTAAGCGCATGACATTGCCTCCTGCTCCATGAAAAACTCTTACTGTAGCTTATGAAACAGAAAGAAAAGGGTGCTTAGTTTAATCTTTTCGCAGGTGAAATTGCAAATAATTAATGACGAAACTTAAGTAATTAAGCTTAAGTAATTAAGCTTAATTAAAAAAGATATATTAAAGTTGAGGTTATTACACAAAAACCTTTTATCGATCTTTTGTATTTTTTATTTTTATCACATGTGTTTCCGGCTTTGCTCCTAATCGAAAGGGAACTGAAGTGGTGCCATATCCATTACTTACTATAAGAGTTGTATTTCCAACTACCTTTGTTCCGCCTATTTCATATGGGCCGAATCCAAAAATTCTAATTTGACCGCCATGTGTATGTCCACTTAATACAACAGAGATATGATTTTCTCTTTTTAATTCTGAGATTATTTTCGGATTATGGCTTAATAAAAGCTTAAAATTATCCTGCTTGGTTTCCTTCAATGCATCTTCTAAACGATCCAGCTCCATCGAATAATCTTCAATACCGACTAAATTCCACTCTTCGCCCTGTTCCGATTTGAAGGTTATTGTTTTATTATCTAGAACAGTAACTCCTTCCTCTGCCAACAATGCTTGTAAAGTATCCGTATCTACTTCATAATCATTATTTCCCCAAATAAAAAATACAGCACCAATATGTTTTAACTTTTGAATATTAGCTTTTACTTGCTCAAAACTAACTCCTTTTTCCAATAAATCCCCACCAATAAATACCAAATCAGCAACTTCCTTTACTTCCTCTATAATAGAATCTGCAATCACCCTTCTATGAATATCCGAAATAAAAAAAATCGAAATTTCTTTAAAAGAACGTGGGAAATCCGGAAAAAAAAGCACTTCATATTTCACATTATTTTCATTTGCAAGTTTGTACATTTTTATCAATAAAAGTACTCCGATAATAATAATAATAATAAAAAACAGCAGTAGAAAAAGTAACATTTTCATTTAATTCTCCCTTTCAATCACTAATTAACTTAAGACATTTTATAAAGCATGCACATTATTTATAAACAAAATAAGCCACTATCTACCAGAATTAACCCCCGCAAACTAAATTCGCACCATTTAGGCAAGAAATGAGGCAGTTTCCATTTTTTATGATCTTAGTCTGAACCAGGAGCAGCCGAAATACACGAAGACTCCTATGGGATTAGCGGGACAGGCGAGACCCCGCAGTGAAACGAGGAGGCTCGGCGCCCGCCCCATGGAAAGCGAAGTGTATGCAGGCTGCGGACTTATTGAGAGAACCAAAACGTTTTTTTAGGGTAGACACCCATACAACCAAAATTTGCACCACAGCACATGAAAAGAAGCAGGTTTCTTATATAACCAGAGATCAGTCAGAATACACGCAGACTCCCGCGGGAATGCGAGAAAGACGAGACCCCGTAGCTCATGAAACGAAGGAGGCTCGGCGCTCGCCCGCAGGAAAGCGAAGTGTATGCAGGCTGCGGACTATTTAAGAGTGTAAGGAACCCTCTTTTCAAGGTAGTCTTCATAAACACACACCTGAAGCAATCCTCCAATTCACTTAACAAAAAAACGAAAAACATTCGTGTCTCAATAACATTTACTATAAAAAAAATCAAAAGCATGAAATAAAAATTATTTCATATTATTTAAAGATTAGACAAAAAAAGGAGGACTTACTTCATGAGTTCGTTTTATAAACAATACCAACCTTATATTAGCCCAAATGATCCTTGTCCACCTATAAAAACAAAAACCTATTCGACTCCACCCAACCTTTATATGGGATTCCAGCCACCAAATCTACCCCAATTTTCTCCAATGGAAGCACTAAAAGCAGGAACATTATGGAAAGCATTTTATGATCCATATTATAGCCCCTATGAAAAAACAGAAAGGGGGAGCACAAGATGAAACAGCTGCCGCCAGAATATTATCAACTGTTAGAACAGCTGCAAGCAGTAGATTTTGTCCTTGTTGAATTAACATTGTATTTAGATACGCACCACCATGATAAAGACGCCATCAATCAATTCAATCATTATGCAAAAGAACGAGAAAAATTCAAAAAAATATACGAAAGCAAATATGGACCTTTGCTGCAATACGGTAATAGTTATTCTAGTTCCCCTTGGGATTGGGATTCAACTCCATGGCCTTGGCAAGTATGATATTACAAAATTTCAGTCAAAAGCATTTGGTTGATACAACTAGACATAAGAGCTCAAAAGTTAACGTCTGATATGTAAATTTTTTGCTTTACTTTATAAAAAAAGGAGATTGGTATCTTATGTGGTTATATGAAAAAAAATTACAATATCCTGTAAAAGTCAGCAGCTGCAACCCGATGTTAGCTAAATTCCTTATTGAGCAATATGGGGGAGCTGACGGCGAACTAGCTGCCGCTCTCCGTTATATCAATCAACGCTACTCTATACCTGACCGGGTAATCGGATTACTGACAGACATAGGGACAGAAGAGTTTGCCCACCTCGAAATGATAGCTGCAATGATTTATAAACTTACAAAAGACGCAACTCCCGACCAATTAAAAGCAGCAGGACTTGGTGATCACTATGTCAACCATGAGCATGCATTATTTTATCATGATGCTGCCGGAAATCCCTGGACTGCTACATACATCGCAGCAAAAGGAGATCCCATTACTGACTTATATGAAGATATTGCCGCAGAAGAAAAGGCAAGAGCTACCTATCAATGGATTATTAATATGAGTGATGATCCCGATTTAAATGATAGTTTACGTTTTTTGCGTGAAAGAGAGATTGTTCATTCCCAACGTTTCCGAGAAGCTGTAGAAATTTTAAAAGATGAACGGAATCAGAAAAGAATCTTCTAAACAAATGAAATAAGAGACGAAAAAGAGAGACAGCAGCATGTATTGATACAATTTACGTCTCTCTTTATTTTGTTTCATGGAATAAATTAATATCATATTGCTGTTTCATCATCTCAAAAACTTTATGACGATTTTTCCACTCTTCTTCTTTTTTCCATAAATCCTTGCTTTTATCAATTATTTCACAGCGAAGTTGATGGTATTCTTTTTCTGCTTTATCTTTTTTTTGCTTTAATATATTCATAAAGCCAAAACATCCAACAATGATTATCGTCGCATATAAATTAAACTTCCCTTGTACAAATTCCGAAAACATAACGGCAAAAGAATGAGCATATGGTATAGCGATTTGCTTATATAACCAGTATGAATAAACAAATGCTAAAAAAATAGTTAACCACATTATTAATAAATGGCGCTTATTTAATAAATCATACTTTCGTTTCTTTGCCACGAGTTTTTCAAGCATCGTTTTTGTTGCTTCATCTGTATAGCGGTCTAACTTTTGGATAGAAATTTCCATTCCTCCTGCCTTCCCTTCTAAATACCTTTTTAGATTTAATACAAATATACATAATGTATTCACTAAATAAATATATGAAGAGAGAGGACAAGTTAGACATCCTTTTTAGATAAAAAGAGACAATGCTGCACTCCTTTAGATATGAAAAACTTAAAAAAATTACTTAAAGCAACCCTAGCTTGATTAGGCTTTTCACTGTAGAAATATGGAAACAAGAACCGACATGTGCTTTTTTAAGGAAGCGGTATTTTTAAAGATTGGCCAGCCTGAATTTCATTGCTCGCTAAGTGATTAGCTTCTTTTATTATTTCTACCCCTTTATTGGAGTGATAATAGTTCATAGCAATTCGAAATAATGTTTCACCCTGTGCTACAGTATGATAAACAACTTTTCCTTCTGGTTTTGTTTCTTTGTTTTCCGTTTCTTTTTCTTCTGGTGATGTTTTGTTTGTTTCCTCTTCCTTTTGGCTACCCGATTTTTGATTGGAAGTAATAGTTTCCTTTTTTGTGTTTTGTTCTCTTTTTACTTCTTTTGTTTCCGTTGTGGTTTTTTTCACAGGAGCTGTTTGCTCTTTTTGAACTGTTTTGTCAGCACTCTTCTCAGTGGCTTTTTCTTCTGCATTCTGCTGTTTTTGGTCAACGCTGGTGTTGTTTTCCGTTTCTGTGTTTTGATTTTTATTTGTTTCTTTATTTACATTGTATTTCGTTGTCTTGTTATCATCCTCTGTCTTTACTGTTTCTTCTGTATCCACTTCTGCATCCTGGTCCTGTTGAATATCTACTTTTTCAAACAGATTAGAGGACGAATCAGCTGGTACAATACTAGAAATTCCTCGTTCAAAAAGGGTTTTATTAAGAAGCAATAAAGTAATTGGCAATAGTATAAAAATAAATACTAATAAGGTAATAATCGGTGTTTTAAACTTTTTCTTTTTTCTTTTTTTATGGTGAACACTACTTCTTGGTGGTAATTTTTCTTTCTCAATTGTTTTCTCCAGATTTTCTGTTTTTTGTTCCATTGACTTATCCATACGAGGGATTCTCTTTTTTTGTATTTCCGCCTGCACTCTGTAAGGATCTTCTCTCGTCATAACATCCCTTCCCTAACTATTCATTTGTTCTAATTCTGTTTATCTATCTCCAGCGGTTTACCATCATAATAAAAATACACGATAATTCCTCGCCAACTTGTTCCTTATCTTAAAAGGATGATGCTTTATTCATTTACCTTTATTCATTTTTAACGGGTGAAGACAATGAATGGTTATCTCTATTCACTTTGTATCCAAACCATTTATATCTAATAATAATTCCTAACAGAAAATCAATTAAAAAATGCATCATAATAGTAACCCAAAGGTTATTGGTTAATTGAAAGATGTATCCAATCAATAAACTTAATAGGATGATATTTGCAAATAAAAACCAATTAAATAAATATCGATAATGAATAAGAGCAAAAACAACACTGCTTATCAATAAGCCGAATTCTGTTTGGATTATGCCACGAAACAAAAGCTCTTCGCTAAAAGCAACCGTTGCTGCAATAATCGCAATATGAAACGGGTTTCTGCTAGCAAAAACCCGATGGTTCAGTCCACCGTCATCATGATACTTCTCTGGTAAAACCTTCATCCATATAATATCTATGAACACAACCATTAAACCTGCTGCTATACCAATTAAAAACTGTTGGAAATCAAATTGAAAAAGTGACCAGTTGAACGGAAAAACAATTGTACTTAACAAAATGGATAAAAGCAGTAAAAAAGCTTGTGTTAAATATAAATGCTTCACTAATTCTTTATCTGATAACTGATTAATAACTCCAAAATACTTTTCTTTATTCATTCGTTCACTCACTTTTCAAAAGAATTTGCCCTAATAACTCTTTCCAATTAACATTTCCTTCAGGTTCTGAAGGCATCGATCGCTTCCCAAAATAGTCGGACAATTCCAAACCGCATCTATCACAGCATCTCTGCAGAGCTATCGGATTATTTTTTTCCGCAAAATAGTCTGTAATCTTTCTTCTTCTACATGTTTCCCCATGTATCCAATGTAAGAAATCAGCTATTTTTTGATTCTTTTTTTCCAAACGTATGCGGCGATGATGATTAAAAGAGTGCAGTTTTTTTATTAATAGCTGCCTGTCCTTTCTTTCTGAAAAAATATACGCCTGCAAAACTCTCCACTGTGTCTCAGAAAAATGACTTTCTAACCAATTCTTCTCCACTATTTCCCATTCTTCGTACCTGTTGTATGCTGCCAAGGACAATTCCAGCTGTTTTATTTGCAGTTCCGTTGGCAATTCCATCTCTGCCAATTGGTGTGCAAGGAATTCATCTCCTTGCACATATAAAAGGATAGCTACGCTTGGCTGCTGATCTCTTCCTGCTCTGCCAATTTCCTGAAGATACGATTCAAATTGGGACGGCATATGAAAGTGGATAACAAAGCGAATATTTTCTTTATTAATACCCATTCCAAAAGCACTTGTTGCACAAATCACATCAAGTTGTCCATTAAGAAATTGCTGTTGAATGAGAATTCTATCTTCCTGAGACATTCCCCCATGATAGCTTGTACAATTTTTTTTCACTTTTTCGCGAAGAAATGCTGCCGTTTGTTCCGCCATTTTTTTACTTGAGAAATAGATGATACCTGGTCCTTGTAAATTTTCCACCAATTGAAACAGTCTGCTCATTTTCTTTTTTGAAGTGGGTATTTTTTCGACACAAAGTGCTATATTTGGACGATCAACGGAATAAATCACTTCTACTACGTCTTCAAGAAACAATGTCTTTTTTATGTCTTTTCTAATTTCTTCTGTTGCTGTTGCCGTTAATGCTAGTGTAACCGGAGAACCTAACGTTTTTCTTACCTCTCCTAATTTTTGATATTCAGGTCGGAAATCATAGCCCCATTGAGAGATACAATGCGCTTCATCTATCACAAACAAACCTATAGTCATTTTTTTCAATAGTTCAAGTACTTGTGTATTTCTAATCATTTCTGGAGAAATAAACAAAAATTTATAGTTCCGTATATTTTCCAACACATAGTTTTTTTCTGTTCTCGATAAAAAGGAATTAAGGGCTACAACTCTTTTTTCCCCATTCATTTTCATCTGTTCAACTTGATCTTGCATTAATGATAAAAGCGGCGAAATTATGATAATGATCCCATCCATTTGTAGAGCTGGAAATTGATAGCACAACGATTTCCCCGTTCCCGTGGGCAGCATAGCCAATGTATGATTTCTATCTAATATAGAGGAAATCACTTCTTTCTGCCCAGGTCTAAAAGTATCAAAATGAAATAATTTTTTTAAATCTTTTTCTAAATTCACCATTTATCACCAAACTTTGCAAGAACAATACGGATTTCAAAATAACTTATATGGCTTAACTTTTCTTTTAATTGCTTTAATGATTTCGAGGAAGTTTGTTTAGCACAAGTTTTAACTTGATTTATTTTTTCTTTATCAACAAACTCCTCAATCGATAAAGATGGAATATTCAAGACCATCTCCACAATATGATCTTCTATCGTATTTTTTTTCAATTGGCGAATAGCCGTAATTTCTTCTATAGAATACCCTAATTGAATATATTCATATGTCTTGGCAGTAGATTTCGTCAATGATAAAAACTGCTCATTTGTTTTGATCATTGTCTTTAACAGTGGGAACCGATTGTCGGCTTCTACAATTTTTTGCATCATAAAATGTAAAGTAGCTAAAAAATTCAAATGATAATAATCGACATCCATTTTTAACGCTGCTGCTGCCTGTTCAGTCGTCAGACCAATGTAATGAACCCCTGTTAATCTTATAATCAAAAACTGTGGATGAATTTCTTTTTCATCAAGGCATTCTATTATTTCTTTATATAGTGTGCTACTTAATTTATCTCGTGGTATTTTTAAGGAATAGAGCATTTCCTTCAGCCATTCTTGCACAAAACGATCACGCTGAACAGGAAAATACCTGCCTTTATGCTCCTCAAGATGGGAAGCTACTTGAACCAATAAGGAAAACCTTTCCCAAACGGCAGTTGTTAATGGATGATATGTCCATCCTTTTAAAAATTTTGGAATTGGCTGTTTTTCCAATAAACCAGCTAAACTCATTTCTTTATTGTTTTTTATTTGATAACGCTGCTCACCGACTTGATCAATCCAACCTTTTTCAACAAGTTTTATAATAATCGTTTCGAGATCCTTTCGTGTTAACTGGGGAAAAGTCTGAAATAATGCAGTTAATTGAAAAAGATGAATATCTTGTATCGTTTGTGAAGTTTTTTTCCCATTCAACACATGCAAGATAGAATAGATTGTTCTTTCTCCATTTATTTTTTGCAAACAGTGTAATAATAATGTCTCGATAAAGGACATGGACTTCTTCTCCTTTAAAGCAGGGAATGACTGATTTTGTAGAAATTTGTTATACTATATTCTATCATGAAAACCACGTTAATCGTCTATTTATGCAAGGAAATTGATAGAAATTTACCTTACATTATAAAAGAACTAGTTATTTTTTATTGAAAAGTTATAGATTCAGTTTTACAATAAGATAATAGTGAGGAGTATCATTTGTAAACAATGTATATATCTTAACGAAAATTATTGGAGGTTATTTAACTCATGGCAAAATATACAATCGTAGATAAAGACACATGTATTGCTTGTGGAGCTTGTGGAGCAGCTGCACCAGACATTTATGATTATGATGATGAAGGCATTGCTTTTGTTACTTTAGATGAAAATGAAGGAAATGTGGAAGTTCCTGACGTGTTATTAGATGATATGTTAGATGCTTTTGAAGGATGCCCTACAGATTCCATCAAAGTGGCAGACGAGCCATTTGAAGGCGACGCACTAAAATTTGAATAGTCCATAAAAAAAGAACAGGTTCTTATCTGTTCTTTTTTTATGGACATTAAGTAATAAATAATGTTCAGCACTAAAAAACAGACCCCTTCGCTTATGCATGCGGGTCTGTTTTTTCTTTCTTTCCTATTTATCGATCAAACATTTCGATACTGGATTTGTTTTTGAATCCATGCATTCATTTTCGTAAAGATAAGCATAAAGATAACAGAAATCATAACCCCTTTTAATAGGTTAAAAGGCAGAATAAATTGCAGCACATTTTCTTTTATATCCATTGGAAATTTAGTTAACTCTATAAATACCGGTAAAAGAACAAAGTAATTAAAAATACTTAATACAATACTCATTAACACAGTGCTGATAATCAGTCCAAAAACCATGCCTTGTTTCGACTTGATTTTATTATATATATAATAGGTTGGCAGAATAAAAGATATACCAGCAAGCAGGTTTGCCATATGTCCCACTGGAATGCCCGTTTCGCTTCCTGTTAGCATATAATCAATCATATTTTTTATTAATTCTACTAATATTCCTGCTGCAGGTCCAAGTATTATCGCAGCAATTAGTGCAGGTACATCACTAAAATCAATTTGCAGCCATGTTGGAAATGCCGGAAGTGGAAAATTCAGCATCATTAGTACATATGATAGCGCACTTAACATTCCAACAGCTACATACGTTCTTACATTCATCTTTTTTTTCATTTTCTCTCTTCTCCTTTTTAGGATCCATCTCACCTAAAGAAGAAAGATTCCAGCATACGTTTATCAACCTGAAATAAAAACCCCCAAGTAGTTATATACTTGAGGGAGTAGTTTAAAGGTATACTAAACAAACGTTCGTAAATATGATTTTTGAACGGTGCGGAACCTCCATCTTCTCCCATCCAGACTGTACTGTCGGTTTTGGATTTTCACCAAATCAACCTATCGAAATAGGTTCGCGGACTTTGAAGGTCTTCCTTCATCACCGCCGGTCGGGAATTTCACCCTGCCCCGAAGATAGATCAATATTAATTTTTTTTAATATGATACATTCATCATTATACAAAATAAAAATCATTTTGTGAAGATGTTAGCATTTTTGTTTGTGGGAATTTTATAACTCAAGCTTTGCAGTTATAAATTCCTCTTCATGTATTAGCATAACTTGGTTTAGAGCAAGTAGAAAAGGATGATTGATTCGTCTTTTTGAGTGTTTGTTTGCAAACATTATTCCTTATAAATAGGGGCAAGATTCTCGTTTCAGGATGCTCGCTTTCCGTGGGGCGTGCGATGAGCCTCCTCGGCGCAAGCGCCTGCGGGGTCTCATCTAACCCGCAAATCCCACAGGAGTCTCGCACCTTACACTCCAATCAAGCCGTTTTGATTCGTTAG
>JBDNRM010000162.1:0-10300 GCA_047718615.1 Bacillus sp. (in: firmicutes)
GTAAAAGTTGTTAAAGTGATTAGTATAGTTTTTGAATAAAAATATAAAACAATGAATATTTATTCGTATATATAGGAGGAACACAAAAAATGGCAAATCAAAAGGTAGTTTTAGCGTATTCAGGCGGCTTAGATACATCGGTAGCAATTAAATGGCTTCAAGATCAAGGGTATGATGTAGTAGCATGTTGCCTTGATGTAGGCGAAGGAAAAGATTTAAACTTTGTTCAGCAAAAAGCGTTAACTGTTGGTGCAGTTTCATCACATGTAATTGACGCAAAAGAAGAATTTGCTCAAGACTTTGCGCTAGTATCCTTGCAAGCACATACTATGTATGAAGGAAAATATCCTTTAGTATCTGCATTATCAAGACCTTTAATTGCAAAAAAATTAGTAGAAGTGGCAGAAAAAGAAAATGCAGTAGCAGTTGCACACGGATGTACAGGAAAAGGAAACGACCAAGTACGTTTTGAAGTATCTATTCAAGCTTTAAATCCAAACTTGCAAGTATTAGCTCCAGTACGTGAGTGGGGTTGGTCGCGTGAAGAAGAAATTGAATATGCAAAAGAAAAAAATATTCCTATTCCTATTAACTTAGACAGCCCATTCTCAATCGATCAAAATTTATGGGGACGTGCTAATGAATGTGGAATATTAGAAGACCCTTGGGCAGCTCCTCCAGAAGAAGCTTATGATTTAACTGCAAGCTTGGAGAATGCACCAGATACAGCAGATATTATTGAGATTGATTTTAAAGAAGGCGTACCAGTTAGTCTTGATGGTATTCCGTATAAATTATCAAATTTAATTTTAGAATTAAATAAAATCGCTGGGAAACATGGCATAGGAAGAATTGACCATGTAGAGAATCGTCTTGTAGGAATTAAATCTCGTGAAGTATACGAGTGCCCAGCTGCTTTAACATTAATTAAAGCACATAAAGAATTAGAAGATATTACATTGGTAAAAGAAGTAGCACACTTCAAACCAGTGATTGAAAAGAAATTAACAGAAATCATTTATGATGGACTTTGGTTCTCACCAATTACAAAAGCATTACAAGCATTCTTAAAAGAAACGCAAAAAAATGTAACAGGAACAGTTCGGGTGAAATTGTTCAAAGGTCATGCAATTGTAGAAGGAAGAAAATCTCCTTATTCATTATATGATGAGAAACTAGCAACATACAGCAAAGAGGATGAGTTTGACCATTCAGCAGCAGTTGGATTCGTTCAATTATGGGGACTTCCAACAAAAGTTCAAAGTATTGTGGAAAACAACAAGAAGGTGACAGTGTGAAGAAATTGTGGGGCGGCAGATTTACAAAATCTGCAGAGGAATGGGTAGATGAATTCGGCGCATCCATTCCTTTTGATCAAGAATTAGTGCTAGAAGATATTGAAGGGAGCATTGCTCATGTGACAATGCTTTCTAAAACTGGCATTTTAACAGCAGAAGAAGCCGAAAAAATCAAAGAAGGTTTGCTTTCATTAAAAGAAAAAGCAGAAAAAGAGGAATTGTCTTTTTCTGTTAAACTGGAAGACATCCATTTGAATTTAGAAAGTCAGTTAACAGATCTAGTAGGTTCTGTTGGTGGAAAGCTGCATACAGGCAGAAGCCGAAACGATCAGGTTGCGACAGATATGCATCTTTATTTGCGTAGCCAAGTAAAGACAATTCTTTCTTATATAGAAGAACTTCAAAATGCATTGATTAAAAAAGCGGAAGAAAATATTGAAACAATTATGCCTGGCTACACTCATCTGCAAAGAGCACAGCCTATTTCCTTTGCCCATCATTTAATGGCGTACTTTTGGATGTTTGAAAGAGATAAGAATCGTTTGCAGGAAAATTTAAAAAGAATTAATGTTTCTCCACTTGGAGCAGGTGCGTTAGCTGGGACAACTTTCCCGATTGATCGTCATTACAGTGCAGAATTAATGGGTTTTGACTTCATTTATGAAAACAGTATGGACGCAGTCAGCGACCGCGATTTTATTTTGGAGTTTTTATCGACAAGCTCTATCCTAATGATGCATTTATCCCGTTTTAGTGAAGAAATTATTTTATGGTCCAGCCAGGAATTTAAGTTCATTGAACTAGATGACAGCTTTTCAACTGGAAGCAGCATTATGCCGCAAAAAAAGAATCCAGATATGGCAGAGCTTATTCGTGGAAAAACCGGTCGTGTATACGGGAATTTAATGGGACTTTTAACCGTTTTAAAGGGGCTGCCACTTGCGTATAACAAAGATATGCAAGAGGATAAAGAAGGCATGTTTGACACGGTTAAAACGGTAACTGGTTCATTAAAAATCTTTGCAGGCATGGTTGATACAATGAAAGTAAATACGGAAGTAATGGAACAGTCTACTAAAAATGACTTCTCCAATGCAACGGAATTAGCTGATTATTTATCAGATAAAGGCATGCCTTTCCGTGAAGCCCATGAGGTAGTTGGAAAACTTGTTTTATACTGTGTCAATAAAAGTTGTTATTTAAGTGACTTATCAATGACAGAATTCCGTGATGCTAGTGAGCTGTTTGAAGATGATATTTATCACGTGTTAAATCCAGCAACAGCTGTTCAACGCAGAAACAGCGCAGGTGGTACTGGTTTTGAACAGATCAAACAGGCTCTTGAGAAAGCAAAAGCTTGTGTCAACGAAACAGTTAATAGCAAATAACGTTGAAAAAAGGGTATCTCTATGCTTATCCACTTACATTTCTTTTAAAAAGCAATGTGGTGCTAAAGCATATTGATACCCTAATTTGTATATATGTCCGATTTAAAGATAAGGCTCACTCGTAAAAGTGGAGTGTATGGAGACTGCGAGTTCAAAAGCAACATTCCATAAATAAAAAATAAAAAAATAGATTGCTTTTGGAGCTATTCGATATTGCCGCGAACAACAAGAACATCACATGGTGCATTTCTTGTAATGCCCTCTGAAACGCTTCCAATAAAAAATCGTTCTACTGCATTTAATCCGGTAGCACCGCAAACTATTAAATCAGCATTAAATTTTTTAGTAATATCTTTAGGTATTACCGCTTTAGGGGATCCGAACTCAATGATTTTTTTGACATTTGAAACACCTGCTTCTGCAGCTGCTCGGGTGTATTTATCCATTAATTCATTGGCAAATTCATCCGTTTTTGTGGCGATGGATTGATCATACGCAGCAACAGTTGCAAAGGAACGCGTATCGATAACATGTGCAATCACAAGAATTGCTTCATTATCCTTTGCTAAAACAACCGCTTTTTTAAACGCTAAATCCGCTTCCACTGACCCATCAACTGCAACAATAATGCTTTTATAATGTAAGCTCATTTCCAAAACCTCCTTATCTTCTCATTATTATTATATACCCTAATATGCATAACATTAACTTGTACTTGAGACAATAATAAAGAATTTATCATAGAAGGGACAGATTATATGAATAAAGAGAAAAGCAAAACAAACGAATGCACCTTTGAAGAAAAGGGTACAGAAGAGGTAATAGCTCAAGTGATGGATGTATATAACGACGGAGCAATTGATCAAGCAATTCAAAATAATGAAGTTGAGGGAGAAAAAAGAGGCTGAGACATAAGTATTCCAGTTGAAGATAAACCCGAACCATGATACGAAGATGTAAAAAATATTTTCGTATCATAGTTTTGGTTTTTTATTCATGTAAAAAAGAAGGTTTGTGGTTATCACCCGTAGCCTGCATACACTTCGCTTTCCGTGGGGCTCGGCTTTAGCCGCTTCGGCCCTTGGCCTGCAGGGTCTCAGCTGTCTCGCTAATCCCACAGGAGTCTACGTGTATTCAGGCTGCTCCATTTTCCAATCTATTTCATTTTTTTCTTGCTGAAAGAATTAGGTTTTAGAAAATCGTTTTTAAAAACGAAGTGGAATGGAGCGGAAGAAACTCGACTCCTGCGGGAAGTAGAGGAAAGGCTGAGACCCCGAAAGTAGCAACGAGGAGGCTTCAACTTTCTCCCCGCGGAAAGCGAGTGTCTGTAGCGCAATGGAACAACACATTTTTTTTACTTAACTAGATAAAAAAACATAAATTTAACCGGTATAAGGAAGTAACCATTTACGTGCTAAATTAGAGAATGTTCGTTATCTATTCAGTTATATTCCAGCTTCGTTTTTTATACTATAGTATTTGCAGTTCTTTTGGAAACTTTGTTAGAATTTCTACGCCATCTTTAGTCACGTATACATCGTCTTCGATTCTAACACCAGCAATATTTGGAACATAAATTCCTGGTTCAATCGTAAAGACCATGCCTTCTTGAAGAACGAGCGAATTTGTTTCTGTTAAAGAAGGAAATTCATGTACACTTATACCAAGACCATGTCCTAATCGATGTGGGAAATATTCACCATATCCAGCATTCCGAATAGTATTTCGTGCGGCAAGATCAATAGTTAAGCATGTTGTACCAGGTTTAGAAGCTTCGATTGCAGCAAGCTGTGCTTGAAGTACAGTATCATATATATGTTTCTGCTGCTCATTGATTTCTCCAAAAGCAACCGTTCTTGTAATATCTGAACAATAACCGTCTACAACAACACCTAAGTCAAATAGGACCAAATCTCCTTTTTGAATAGCAGTGTCTCCAGGATTGCCATGAGGAGAGGCTCCATTTTTTCCAGTCAGCACCATTGTGGAGAAAGACATTTTTGCAATTCCTTTTTTCTTTAATTCATATTCAATGGCTGCAAGGATTTGCATTTCGGTTTTTCCTTCTGCAATCTCACTGCAACCAACTTCAATAGCATAATCTGCCCATTTGCATGCTTCGCGTAAAATAGACAGCTCTTTTTCTGTTTTCACCATACGAAGTTGATTTATTTTTTCTTCAGCAGGGGCAAATAGCTCTAAAGAAGGAAAAATACTGCGAAGTGATTCGTATCTGTTTACATTCATATGGTCTTTTTCCACTGCGACTTTTTTTACGATTTTTCCTTTTGCAGTAAGCTTCTTTTGAATTGCTTCCCAAGGATTTTCTATATCGCTATAACCGATGATATCATAATTCCATCCAGCATTTTTCGCATCTGCTTTTTCCATGGCAGGACAGATTAGAATTGGCTCATCTTGGGGAAATAAAATCAGCGCTAATAACCGTTCGTGTGGATCACTGTAGAAGCCGCTGAAATAAAAAATATTATCTGTGGACGTCAAAAAAGTGAAATCTATTTCCTGTTCCACCATCCAATTTCCTATTTGATCAAATTGTTTTCCCATTTAAATTACCTCCCAAAAAAACGTAGTCACCTTATATCAGAATCCTTATTTGATGTTTTAAGGAGACATTAAAAGGATAAACTCTATTTTATATGATAGTACAATAGCAAAAAATATTTTTAATATATTATTTCTTGTTGTATCTTTTTAGATTATCAATATATCCTGCACATGTAAACATTTAGAGCAACGAAATAGTAAAGAATGAAAAAATCCTGCTATACCTAGACTTTTTCCATACTTGTCCGCATAGAATGGAATAGTAAAGGAAAGGGGGAAGGATGAATGAACAAAAACAGATATTTATTATGTTTGTTGTTGTGTGGAGTGCTTCTTTATTATGGAGTTCCGCGATTAGCTCCTTATAACGCTGGTATGGCAGGTATTTTCTCTATTAGTTGGCTTTCATTTGCGCTTATGGTGATTGCGGGGAATTTAACAGCCATTTTATATACGCCAAAACAGAAGAAACAAAAGAATAAAAAGATTAATAAGTTGCAAAAAAGAAACAAGGTTCGTTATTTTCAGTAAATACCGAGTGAATATCTATTTAGTTTTTTAGAAAACTTACTAAAGCCTAATCCAAAAGCTATGTATTGATATTTAATATTTTGTAAAAGAAATATTAAATGGAAAACAATGCTTTTGGTGGGCTTTTTTGTATGAAAATAAGTGTTTAGAAGGGATAAATGCATAATGAGGGGCAAAAAGAAGTAGTGAAGATCCATTCATTATGTGAATATTTTGAGTAAAGAAAATGTCTGTTTCATATTTTGATTTCTATTTTCTAGTACAATGGGGAAGTAATTGAATCCAGCAGGTAGACAAATTATAATAAGATTAATAAATGTGTTTTATTTTTTTCTTATGAAAAAGAAACAGATATACATGATACAATTAGGTATAATTAATAAGAGAAACACAGAATTTTCAGTTTTGATTTTCAAAAAGATAGGAAAGCGAGTTGGAGGAAGCCTGATTCTGACTTAAAAAACGATAAAGGTTCTAGATATTTATTTTAACGGGTTAATCAGTCAGTCAACAACTATATTTTTATAACGGATGTTTGCGCTTTTCTTATAATATCAGAATGTATATATTCAAAATAACTGCTTTTGTACGGGAAATAAAAATGAGGGTGAACATTTTGGCAACTAAACATGAACAAATATTAAGTTACATCGATAAATTACAAGTCGGTGAAAAGATTTCTGTCAGACAAATAGCAAAGGCATTAAGTGTCAGTGAGGGAACTGCATATCGAGCCATTAAAGAAGCTGAAAACAAAGGGTATGTAAGTACAATTGAACGAGTCGGAACTATTCGTATTGAAAGGAAAAAGAAAGAAAACATTGAGAAGCTAACATATGCAGAGGTTGTTAATATTGTGGATGGACAAGTACTTGGAGGCAAAGCGGGGTTGCATAAAACATTAAACCGTTTTGTAATTGGTGCAATGAAACTAGATGCTATGATGCGTTATACTGGTCCAGGAAACTTATTGATTATTGGCAATCGTGTTCGTGCCCATGAATTAGTATTAAAAGCAGGGGCTGCAGTATTGATTACTGGTGGTTTTGATACGGAAGACCATGTAAAGCGGTTGGCTGATGACTTACAGCTTCCTATTATTTCAACTAGTTATGATACATTTACGGTCGCGACAATGATTAATCGGGCGATTTTTGATCAATTAATAAAAAAAGAAATTGTTTTAGTTGAAGATATACTTACATCGCTAGAGGATACAATTTATTTAAAAACGACGGATACTGTAGCTGATTGGCATAAACATAATCAGGATACATTGCATGGCAGGTTTCCAGTTGTCGATCAAAATATGAAAGTTCAAGGAATGATCACTGCGAAAGATATTATTGGGAAATCATTTGATATTACGATAGATAAGATGATGACAAGACAACCGATGACAGTGAGCGGAAAAACGAGTGTGGCTTCTTGTTCTCATATGATGGTATGGGAAGGGATTGAAGTGCTCCCGGTGGTAGATGAAACAAATCGATTAGAAGGTATTATAAGCAGACAAGATGTGTTGAAAGCCTTGCAGATGAATCAGAGACAGCCGCAAACTGGGGAAACAATTGATGATATTGTTACAAACCAGCTTGTTTTAACGAAAGGAAAAACGAAGGGTGAAAATTCGTTTACATGTCAAGTTACACCGCAAATGACCAATCATATTGGAACAATTTCTTATGGAGTATTTACAACTATAGTAGCAGACGCAGCAAACAGGATATTAAGAGGATTTAAAAAGGGTGATCTTGTTGTGGAAAACATGACCATCTATTTTATTAAGCCTGTTCAAATTGACAGTGTAATTGAAATACTACCAAGGATTTTGGAAGTTGGAAGGAAATTTGGAAAAGTAGATGTAGAAGTGTTTAATCAAGGCGTGCTCGTAGGTAAAGCAATGATGATGTGTCAGTTGATTGACAGAAATTAAGTGAAGCGTATTGAGTTTAACATGTAAAAGAGTAACAATCCATACAAAAAACAGTTAAAAATGATAGGAGAAAAAAATGAAACAAACTATACTGGAAGCAATAAAAAAATACGAAACGATTATTATTCATAGACATATACGTCCAGATCCAGATGCATATGGATCACAAGGTGGATTAGCGGAAATCATTAAAGCGTCTTTTCCTGCTAAAAAGGTGTATACAGTTGGCAAGGAAGAACAATCATTACATTTTTTAAGAAGGCTAGATGTTATAGAAGATAGCGAATATGAAAATGCTCTAGTTATTGTTTGTGATACTGCTAATCAAGACAGAATATGCGATAGAAGATATACGACAGGAGAAATGCTGATTAAAATAGATCATCATCCAAACGATGATGTTTATGGGGACATTGTCTGGGTGGATACCTCCGCAAGCTCCGTTAGTGAAATGATTTATGGTTTTTATTTATTTGGAAAAGACAAGGGATTAAAGTTAAATGAAGAAGCTGCACGACTATTATATGCTGGAATTGTTGGCGATACGGGGAGATTTCTATTTCCAAGTACAACAGAAAAGACATTCAGTTATGCAGGAGATCTTATTAACTTTCCGTTTTCCAGAACAGATATTTATAATCAATTATACGAACTAGAACCAAATATTATTAAATTAAGCGGCTATGTATTGCAAAATTTTGTGATGCAGGATAGCGGAGTTGCTTATATGGTCATAAAAAGAGATATACTTGAACAATTTAATGCTTCTGCTTCACAAGCTTCCATGCTTGTCGGCAACTTAGGGAATATAAAAGGGGTCAAAGTCTGGGTATTTTTTATCGAAGAAGCAGAAAAGGAAATTAGAGTAAGGTTCCGGTCGAAAGGTCCTATTATTAATACTATTGCAAAAAAATATAATGGAGGCGGTCATCCGCTGGCATCAGGTGCAAGTATAACCAATTGGGATACAGTTCCTTTTATCATTAGTGATTTAGAAAAAATTTGCAAATAAGGTTAATGTTATAAATCGTTTTACGGAATTAAGTGGAGCGAGTTGAATTGTTGAGAAGAGCGCGGAATTATTGGAAAGAACGCGGAATAATCAAGGGAAATGCGGAATTACTAGAGAGAAATGCCAAAAGAGCAATAGGAATATAGAACGCGCTTAATAGTCGAAGGAAGATCGTCAAACAAAAAGAAAAGAAAGTCTTTTTTTGGTTGGCATTTTCCATCCGCTTTTCACAATGTCTAGCTTCAGCGCCTAGTCCCTGTGAAAGATAATCTCTTGCCTCTGAAAGTAAAAAGCACTTTCTGAGCCAAGAGAACATTTTTCTTTGAGGCTGACCAAGGAGTTATCCACTTTTCATCTAATCTGCGTATGTTATGCTGATTTCGATGTAGATGGTTGTGTAAATAAATAATTCAGAGACTTTAAATTTGTAACGTTTGCCGTCTGAAAGAATTACTTTATTTTCAATAGATTTTTTAAATAATTCCCTGCTTTTAAATACTAGATCCATATCTCTGGCAATAACGCTGTCAAGGTCATCTTTAATGGTTGCTTCCATTTCATGTACACTAACAGGATTAATGTCATATTTTTTTATGTCCCTAGTGTTTATTTTAACGACTAGGTTTTGAATGGTTAACTTGTCCTCAGTTGATTTATTTAAATTAGAAAACTCCTTTTGCCAAATATCTTTTTCATCTTCCAGTTCTGCAATGGTATCTTTTTGTGCTTTAATTTCTTTGCTGTATCGTTCTTGCCAAACACCAAAGATAAATAAAAAAATGCACCAGCTAATCAAACCGCCAATTACCATTCCAGCAAAAAAACGTTGAACAGCTGGGTGTCTATACAATGGTGGAACCCTCATTTATATATACTCCTGTGTAATCCACTTAATAAGAGTCGCACCTGTTTGAGCCCCTCCAAATGCGGAAACAATCAATAAAACTTGTTTGAAAAGATCCTTTGTCGCAGCATCAAGCAATCCTTTCTCAAAGCTATAGATGGCATCAAACGTACCGCCTATTGCTGCAACAATTGCCCATATTCTTATCATATCTGAGATGCGGTGAACTTCTGTAAGCAGTGGTTTTCCAGTAAGAAAAGCAGCTAAGCCACCACCTACAAGTGCTCCTCCCAACAATACCCCAAGAGCTATGCAATAACTTTCAATGAAGGAGGAAAAAAAAGGTTGTTGATTCATCATATTAACCTCACATTTTGTAAAAGGATTTTAATACATCATATGGACAAACCTTCATAAATATGAATTATTTCCTGCCTGAATTAAAGAAAAAATCAGGTGAAACTTTTACATATCGCAACATACACTTAGTCATCATCCTCGTTCATCCCATTTGGAGTAAAGAACCCCACAAAAACAGGAAGAGACCAAGAGAACAAACATTTACGTTTAGACACCTATGCTAATAAAAATTTGCATCATGACGCAAGAAAAGAAGCAGCTTTTTAATATTTATTTATAAGCAGGAAGCAGCCGGAATACACGAAGACTCCTATGGGATTAGCGGGACAGGCGAGACCCCGCAGGAGTTTACTCCGAGGAGGC
>JBDNRM010000163.1:0-10299 GCA_047718615.1 Bacillus sp. (in: firmicutes)
TATTATTTATTGCTATATCTCCGGATGATATATCTCTAAATAATATATCTTTAATTCAATATAAATTTACAAGAATTTTTTTTAGTTGTCAATCTTTTTAACTTCTATTATTAATCTTGAGAGGAAGATTACTTATTACCTCAAACTTCGCACCTTCAAATTCGTTTGCAAATCTTGATAGGACTCGGTTTAGAACAATAAAATGGGAGGCTTGTTTTTTTATGCTGCGATGTTTCAGTTATCCCTTATTATTTTTTCGATAAATGGTTATTACTGCTATTCAAGCAATAACCACCTCTCACTATTTATACTATCATTCCATTCCAATTAAAAGGTTCCACCCTAATGATTTCTTTCCTTATAGTAATACATCCTTCAAAAAAATATCAGCTACACTTCTTAGAAGAGAATTTATTTTATTTTTTGGGCAATCTATGTCTATAAATAATCTTCTTTATTTTCGTCCTGTTCTTATACCAGGATCAAGTTAACATCTCAAAAAATAACATTAGGAGGTGCTTTTATTGTTAAAGATGGAGAATGTATCTAAAACATATAAAGGCGGAAAACACGCAGTAAAAAAAATTAATTTAGACATTCAAAAAGGCGAATTTATTTGTTTTATCGGACCAAGTGGATGTGGGAAAACGACAACCATGAAGATGATTAACCGATTAATTGAGCCATCAGGCGGTGCCATCTATATAAATGGGGAAAATATTTTACATAAAGATCCAATTAAGCTGCGAAGAGAAATTGGCTATGTTATTCAACAAATCGGCTTATTTCCACATATGACGATTTCTGAAAATATTTCACTCGTTCCGAAGCTTTTAAAATGGAAAGATCAAGAACGAAAAGAAAAAGCAGCAGAATTATTAAAATTAGTGGATATGGGTCCGGAATATTTAGAAAGATACCCTCATGAACTAAGCGGAGGGCAGCAACAAAGAATTGGCGTACTTCGCGCTCTAGCTGCAAATCCTCCGCTAATTTTGATGGATGAGCCATTTGGGGCGCTTGATCCCATTACACGAGATTCCTTACAAGAAGAATTCAAAAATCTACAAAAAACATTGGATAAAACCATTGTATTTGTTACTCATGATATGGATGAAGCAATAAAACTAGCTGATCGCATCGTTATTTTACGTGCTGGGGAAATTGTTCAAGTAGGAACACCTGATGAGATCTTACGAAACCCTGCAGATGAATTTGTAGAGGAGTTTATTGGGAAAGATCGACTTATTCAAACAGGTCCAAATGTTGAATTTGTTGAACAAATAATGAATAAACAACCTATCTCTATTACAGAAGAAAAAACATTGTCGGAAGCAATATCCCTTATGAAGGAAAACCGAGTAGATTCTTTATTAGTTGTAGATGAAACGAACCGTTTAAAAGGATATGTAGATATTGAAACGATTGATGAAAAACGCAAAAAAGCAACTGCCATTAAAGATGTCGTTATCACGGATTTATACACTGTTCGAACCCATACTCTTATTCGTGATACTGTACGTAAAATTCTTAAACGTGGGGTTAAATATGTTCCCGTTATAGATGAAAATGATACGCTTGTCGGAATTGTTACAAGAGCTTCTTTAGTTGACATTGTATATGACAGCATTTGGGGTCTTGAAGAGACAATTTTACCAAACAATTCCTAAGGGAGGGATGAATGATGGATACTTTAATTGAATTTATTCAAACAAATTGGGCAGAGATACTTTATAAATCATGGGAACATTTATATATTAGTTTAATTGCTGTTTTATTGGGAGTCCTTGCTGCTATTCCATTAGGCATTCTTTTAACACGTATGAAAAAAGGTGCTGGTTTCATTATCGGAATTGTGAATATTATCCAAACATTTCCTAGTTTAGCTGTACTGGCTTTCTTTATCCCAATACTTGGAGTTGGCAAACTACCAGCAATTGTCGCTCTTTTCTTTTATTCTGTATTACCAATACTTCGCAACACTTACACAGGAATTAAAGGGGTAAATCCAAGCCTATTGGAGTCTGGTAAAGGTTTGGGAATGACAAGTGGGGAGAGGATTCTATTCGTTGAGCTTCCTTTAGCACTTCCAATCATTATGGCAGGGATAAGGACTTCTTCTGTTTATTTAATTGGATGGGCCACATTAGCTTCTTTTATCGGCGGTGGTGGTTTAGGTGATTATATTTTCACAGGGCTTAATCTCTATCAACCTGCCTATATTATATTTGGAGCAGTGCCTGTAACCATAATGGCTATACTGGTTGACTATTTATTCAGCTTTATTGAATTAAAAGTTACACCAAAAGGATTGAAAGGACTGAAGGAAACGGTATAAAAGGTTGTTCAAAAAGGAGGGAAACTATGTTACCAGGAAAGAAAAGATGGATGCTCATGCTGCTGCTATTTACCATCCTATTAAGTGGATGTTCTTTGCCAGGATTAAGTACATCCTCAAGCAATACGATAAAAATCGGTGCACAAAGTACAACAGAGTCAGAAATTATTGCAAATATGATTAGTTTGCTGATTCAAAGAAATACAGAGTATGATACAACCATTATAAAAAATTTAGGTACCGCTTTTGTTATGCAAAAAGCAATGGAAAACGGCGATGTGGATATGAATGCAGTAAGATATACGGGAACAGATTTAGTAGGTGTACTGGAACAAGAAGTGGAAAAGGATCCAGTAAAAGCACTAAAAATTGTTCAGACAGAATTTAAAAATAGGTATGGTTATAAATTTTATGATTCTTATGGTTTTGATAATACGTATGCTTTTACAATAACAAAAGAATTAGCAAATAAACATCAATTTAAAACCATATCCGACTTAAAGAAGGATGCGGATCAATTAGGACTCGGTGTTGATAATGCCTGGTTAAAACTAGAAGGAACTGGTTATGACGGATTTATTGAAACATATGGATTTTCCTTTAAAAAAACCTATCCTATGCAAATTGGTTTAGTCTACGATGCAGTAAAAAATGGGAAAATGGATATTGTTTTAGCCTATTCTTCTGATGGTCGGATTAAGGCCTATGACTTACAAATTCTAAAAGATGATAAATATTATTTTCCACCTTATGATGCCTCCCCTCTTGTAAATGAGGAGACATTAAAAAAATTCCCTAAATTAGATGCACAAATCCAAAAGCTAATTGGGAATATATCTACAGATAAAATACAAGCATTAAACTATGAAGTGGACGGCAACTTAAAAGAACCTTCCATTGTTGCAAAAGAATTTTTGGAAGAAAATAATTACTTCGACTAATAGAAGGAGGTGCTAACATAATGGAGACTATCCAACAACTATTCACATACTATCAACAGAATGGCTCATATGTTCTTTATGAGTTTTACCGACACTTTTTAATGTCGATATACGGTGTACTATTTGCAAGTATCTTTGCCGTTCCACTTGGAATTGTCATTGCAAAGTATAAAAAGCTAAGTGCTTGGATTTTTTCAATCACAAATGTTATTCAAACCATTCCTGCTCTCGCCATGCTTGCCGTGCTTATGCTTATATTAGGTTTAGGTACAAATACAGTCATAGTCGCTTTATTCCTTTATTCTCTTCTCCCTATATTACGAAATACGTATGTAGGAATTGTTAGTATTGAACAATCCTATCTAGAATCAGGAAAAGCAATGGGAATGACAAAATCACAAATATTACGGATGGTAGAGCTGCCGCTATCCCTTTCGGTTGTCATGGCAGGCATAAGAACTGCTTTAGTTATTGCAATTGGGATAACAGCAATTGGAACTTTTGTTGGTGCAGGTGGTTTAGGGGATATTATTGTTCGAGGAACAAATGCAACAAACGGGTTATCCATTATATTAGCTGGTGCTATTCCAACAGCTATTATGGCGATTATTGCGGATATTGTGCTTGCATGGCTAGAAAAAGCTCTCTCACCAATTAAAACAAATAAATTATCACAAAGTCATTAATTTCTATAAGAAAAGCCCGGGGCGCCATGTTTTGCCCCGAAGAAAAATGTTCTCCTGACTCCAAGCAAGAGTCAATACTCACTGGGGCTATGCCTTTTAAAAAGAAGCTGGGACATAATTATTCCAGCCGAAGATAGACCCGAACAATGATACAAAGATGAAAAATATTTCGTATCATGGTTTGGGTTTTTTATTCATGTAAAAAAGAAGGTTTGTGGTAATCACCCGCAGCCTGCATACACTTCGCTTTCCGTGGGGCTCGGCTTTAGCCGCTTCGGCCCTTGGCCTGCAGGGTCTCAGCTGTCTCGCTAATCCCACTGGAGTCTACGTGTATTCAGGCTGCTCCATTTTCCAATCTATTTCATTTTTTCTTGGTAAAAGAATTAGGTTTTAGAAAATAGCCTTTAAAAACGAAGTGGAATAGAGCGGAAGACACTCGACTCCTGCGGGAAGTAGAGGAAAGCGAGTGTCTGTAGCGCAATGGAACAACCTAGTTTTTATACTTAACTCAAACTTCGCAGTTATAAATCCTTCTTCATGTATTGACTTAACCTGGTTTAGAGCAATTAGAAAAGAATGATTGCTTCGTCTTTTTGGGTGTTTTTTGCAAACATTATAGAGGCTTGCTTTCCGTTTTGATCCATTAGTTGCTGCCGTTGAACTGGTGAAAACATAGACTAAAAGTGCACATTTGGGAGAACAACGTTGAATAATAACATACAAAATCAACGCTACTAGTATTTTGTAGTCATACCTTTTCATGAAATTCGAAGACAAGAACTTATTCTAAAACAGGTTGCTTGTAACGGAGGGTGCGAAGACTCCTGCGGGAAATGTGGGAAGGCTGAGACCCCGCAAGGCAACGCCGAGGAGGCTCAGATCCCACCCCGCGGAAAGCGAAGCAACCCGTAGTGGAAAGCAACCCCCACAATAAAAAACAAGCCTCCCATTTTATTGTTCTTAAACCAAGTAACATCAAGACTTGCAAACGAATTTGAAGGTGCAAAGTTTGAGTTAACTCTATTAAAAAACATTATAACCAGTATAGGGAAGTAACATTTATATAGCACTTTTAAAGCCGCTTCCCATTACTACATTCATATTATGAACGGTGATAAATGCCAATTTATCCACTTTGTAAATGTATTTTTTTAATTTAATAAAGTCCTGCTTTTCTAACACAATCGTAATAACTTCTTTGCGATTATTCGTAAAGGCACCCTTCGCACTATGAACGGTTGCACTTTTATTTAAATTTTTGATAATAAACTCTTTAATTTGTTCACATTCTTCACTAATAATAACGACTTCTTTTGTCATAGTGAGTTGGTTGTTGAAATAATCAATGATGATTCCCCTTAAAAAAATACCAAAACAAGCATATAACCCTCTTTCTATTCCAAAAGCAAATACAGCCAATAAGCTGATCGAACAATCTGCTAATAATACGGCCTTTCCAATATCCATGGAGAAATACTTATTTAAAATCATCGCGATTAAATCCATTCCGCCAGTTGAAGCATTTTGATTAAAAACAAGAACTATTCCAAGACCTGCAATTAACGTACCTATAACAAGCTGTAAAAATAAGTCGTTACTTAAAGGCGCATTTAATGGAACATACTTCTGTAATACCCATACCATAAAAGTAAGTAAAAAGCTTGCATATATTGTTTTTAAACCAAACTGAAATCCTAAAAAAATAAAACCTATACTAAATAAAATAATATTTAATACGAGCATCAATATTCCAAGTGAATATTGCGGAAAAAGTGCATGTAAAACAATACTTAATCCACCAAGGCCTCCCGCTGCAAAATGATTAGGCGCTAAAAAGAAATGAATATTTACAGCAACAAGGAACACACCCACATGTAATAATAATAAATCCCAAATACTTCTTATCCTTACCTTTTTTTTCAATATTATTTTTCCCTTTCCCAACCAATGGATAAATCCCAAGCAATCGGCTTTTCCATCTGTTCTTTTACTTCTTTTATATTCGTCGTTTTTCCTAAAGTCCACATTAGCTTAGCCACAATCGCCTCTGTATTCATATCTGCAGATAGAATAACATTATATTGTGCTACCTTTCTGCCTACTTCATACAAATAAAGGTCCTGCCCTTCTTCTAGGCATTGTGTAGAAATAATAACGGCTACTCCTGCATCGACAAGTTCCTGAAGTTTAGGCAATAAATTTCTTTCTTCAAACGGTAACCCGCCATTTCCAAAGCTTTCTATAATGATTCCTTTATAAACCGTTTTTAAATAATCAAAAATTTCCGGCTTTGTTCCGGGATGGAGCTGCAACAAAAACACATCCGGACATAAGCTAGTATCAACATTAAAATTTTCTTTCCCATTATTCGGATTCCAAAAATACGTTATTTTTTTCCCATCAATGGATGCTACATACGGATGATTGATACTTTCAAAAGCATCATAACTTTTCGTTCTCATTTTTACTGCTCTTGTTCCAATAATAACTCTGCCATCAAACACAACAAATACTCCGCCAACTTCCTCCATAGCAAAGTGTATACTATCCGATACATTTTTCTTCGCATCTGTTTGTTTAAAGCTGATCGGCACCTGGGAGCCTGTAATAACAACCGGTTTTTTAAGTCCTTGAAGCATATAAGACAATGCGGCAGAAGTATAGGCTAATGTGTCCGTGCCATGTGTAATAATAAAGCCATCATACTGATCGTAATTTTTAGCGATTGCCTCTGCTATCGCAACCCAATGCTCTGGCTGCATATTTGTACTGTCTCTATTCATCAGAATCTCACAGGTTACATCCACTGTATTCGGTTCCTTATCAAAATATTGCATAAGATCATCGGCAGACATTCCTGGAACCAATCCCTCGTCTCCTTCCACAGAGGCAATCGTTCCTCCCGTTGCGAGTAATAATAATTTCTTCATTTGCTCCCCCTTATTGCTTATTTTTCGGTACGCGAAACGCATTTTATATTTAGTTGTATTATAGTACGTATACTATTAATAAAGCAATAACTGTATTCAATTTGCGTACTTATTGTTTCAAAATAGGAATACGCATGCTATAATTCTTCTAAAAGAATAGGGGTGTTTGTTTTGTTAAAAGTATTAAATGAACTAAGAAAACAAAATAATTGGTCTTTACAGGAAACAGCTGATCTACTCGGCATTGCTAAAAGTACGTATGCAGGTTATGAATCAGGATATCGTGAACCATCTTTACGGGCACTTATTCAAATAGCTGATTTATTTGATGTTTCCATTGATTATATTCTTGATCGCAAAAATTCTCCTATAAAAATAGAATTAACAACCTATAAAGAAGGAAATTTAATCATCACAACAGACAATAAGCCTTTAACACCAGCTGAGATAAAAAATGCCATTACCTTCACACGTATTAGAAGAGAATTAGATAAAAACGATGCTACTATTTAAAGCTGAAAAATCAAATATGCAATATAAATAGATTGACTTAAAAAGATAGTTCCCCAAATAACTGCTGGAATTCTCGTAGCTTCAGCCAATACGGTTGCATCACCTGCCCGTTTCCTTTGCTTGATACTACATGTAAAAATAGTAAAAGCAGTCAAGATAGATTGAACAAGCATAACACAGGATAAAAATATACTTATATTGTTAATGAAAATTAAATTATCTTTATACATAATCCAACAAATAATCGTCATAAATGATAAAATCCAACATACACCATATATATTTCGTATCCATAATAAAACGGAAAGAAATGCAACGGAAATAAATACATAGAGGATGGCAGCATAGTATTGTTTACTAAGCAAATAAAAGAGGAGATAAGTTGTTAAAGCTGCTCCTGTATATCCCATATAAGCAACAATAATACGTGCAATCCACGAATCAATCTGTGTAATTGCAATGCCAGATGAATCATAATGTAAGTTTATTTTGTGGGTCAATCTGAATTTCTGCCCTGTCAAAATGGCTGCAATTACATGACAAACCTCATGGATTAACGTATTAATCAATGCGATATATCTTCCAACAATAGGAAGAAACGAACAAATAATAACTACAACTATATAATAAAAAATCATTTTCCAATCTTCCACCACTTTCCCTCCTTATCTCATTTATGCCCATATAGGAAAAATATTATTGCCCACCCATCTAAAACAAATTCGCACCATGAACGATGAAAATAGGCAGTTTGACCAAGTTAGTTCTTACCTTGAAGCAGGGAGCAGTCAGAATACACGAAGACTCCTATGGGATTAGCGTGACCGGTGAGACCCTGCAGTGTTGACTCGGAGGAGGCTCACCTCCCGCCGCCCCATGTAAAGCGAAGTGTATTCCGGCTGCGGGCTCATTGAGAGTATAACCTTTTCAGAGTAGACAAAGAAAAAAAGAAGCTTCCATTATTAGAAATGCTTCTTTTTCTTCCATTATCTATTCCCTTTTCTTTTACTTCAGCTGCTTTATTTTACTTTCAATTACTGTTCTTTCTTTTGGAGCTGCAATTTCTTCTGGATAACCTGCTGCAATTACACCAACCACATCATATTCATCGGTTACTTGAAGAACCTTTTTCCCTCGTTCAGAAGCACCAATCGAACACCAAAAAGTACCTACCCCATCTTCCCATGCCAACAGCATAAAATTTTGGATAAAACATGAAACTGCAGCAAGATTTTCTTCTCGTTCTAATTCATTTCTGCCTTTATGAGAAAGTACTGCAAATAATATCGGTGCCTCGCCAAAATTCAATTTGTGATTAAGTTCTGCTCTTGTTTCTGATCCGATGAAAAGCACTTCCCATGGCTCAGTCATTTTATGATTCGGAGCAAAAGCAGCTATTTGAAGCCATTCTTTCACTTTATCCGCATCTACAGATTCCGATTTAAATTTTTTTATTGTCCGACGATTTTTTATTAATTCTGAAAGATTCATGATTCATACCCCTTATTTTTAGTATAGTAACATACACTCTATTATACTTTTAGAATTTAAAAATAGCTTCTCCTCTTCTTCAAATCATAACAAAAAATACTTACTGCTTACTTCTTTTTCTTAGAAAAAGATAAGATAATGATGCACATAGTCCTGACCCTAGAATCACGATAGTCATTGGTAATGATGACTCGTTTCCACCTAACCCAACAAGAGGTGACACAAAACCACCTAACATTAGGCTTAATACTCCTAACAATGCTGAAGCACTTCCTGCTGCTTTACCTTGTGATTGCATCGCTAACGAAAAGCCAGTTGTTGTAACAATCCCCACACTTGAAACGACAAAAAACAAAGGAATTAAATGAAACAGCAGTCCACCACCTGCTAGACTAACAAAAAATAAAATAATACCGCCCATTAAATTAATAACCAGACCAAAAACAAATAATTTTATTCCATCAAAATGGTCTGTCATTCTTCCAGTCAACTGGGTAGCTAGTACAATTCCAAGTCCGTTTACTGCAAAAATAAGACTATAAAATTGTGGAGAGACGCCAAAAATATCTTGTATTACGAATGGAGAACCAGAAATATATGCAAACATACTAGCCATGACAAAGCCTTGTGCTAATGCAAAGCCCAAAAAGGAACGATCGGATAAAATATGCTTAAAAGTTGATAAAGTATTATTTAAGCCACCCAATACTCGTTTTTCTTTGGGTAAAGTTTCTGGCAAATAATATTGAACAGAAATCAACATAATTAGACCAATACAGCATAAAACAATAAAAATACCTTGCCATGTGCCAAAGCGCAGAAATTGTCCGCCTAAAATAGGGGCAACAATAGGTGCTACTCCATTTACTAACGCAATCAATGCAAAAAATTTCGTCAACTCTTTGCCACTGTACAAATCTCGTACCACAGCCCTTGATATAACAATTCCAGCAGAACCTGCAACACCTTGCAAAAAACGCAAAATAATTAATGCGTAAATAGAGGGGCTGAATACACACAATAAAGAAGTAATAGTATAAACAATTAAACCAATTAATAATGGTTTTCTTCTTCCCATGCTATCACTCAAAGGGCCTGTTACAAGCTGCCCGCCAGCTAATCCAATAAGAAAAAAAGATAGACTCAGTTGTGTTAAGCTCGACGTTGCATGAAACTGATCAGCTAATGATGGTAATGCTGGTAAATACATATCGATAGACAATGGACCAAATGCAGCTAAAGAACCTAAAATCAAAATAATTGATAGGCGATTAACTTTTCTTTCTGCCGCTAATGAATTACTTTTCACGAACCATAAAACCTCGCTTTTCTATTTAAATACAACCCACTTTTATCATACAGCACACTACTAAAAAGTTCTATTTATTAGAATTTATTTA
>JBDNRM010000164.1:0-10194 GCA_047718615.1 Bacillus sp. (in: firmicutes)
CGGGGTCTCGTCTTTCTCGCATTCCCGCGGGAGTCTACGTGTATTCCGTCTGCTCTCTGCTTCAACTAAGCAACGAACTTAATCAACCTGCCTATTTTCGTTTTTTAGACTTGTAGTATGGATGCAATTCTCTTTTCTGAGGAAAAGGTTGAGGATTCTTATGATTATTAACTTGATTGTTTAGCAGAGTGTTTCTATAGAAAGAAATAAATTATTGTTAATAAGATTTCTAAAAAGCTACGAGGCCTTGGGAATTTCATATAGTGTGCAATTAGGAAAGGTGATTTCTCTATTTGGAGGATAACTGTCTAGAAAATAGGGGGCAAACCGGAACACTTGCCTTAGCTTTTCATACAATGAAGTAGGCTTAGGATTTACCTAACATGCATGAAAAAATTATCGCACACTAGTCTCCTATCACGCATAGGATGAAATGAAAATGAATGAGGAGGTACGACTCGGAAATGGGAGAATATAGAGAGATTATTACAAAAGCAGTCGTAGCGAAAGGACGTAAATTTACAAAGTCCCACCATACGATCTGCCCAGATCACAGCCCTTCCAGTATATTAGGGTGCTGGATTATTAACCATACGTACGAAGCGGAAAAGGTTGGGAAAAAAGTAGAGATATGTGGTTACTATGATATCAATGTTTGGTATTCTTATGCTGATAATACAAAAACAGAAGTAGTAACAGAACGTGTTGAATACAAGGACGTTGTGAAGTTAAAATATCGTGATCCAGATTGTTTAGAAGATCATGATGTAATTGCACGTGTTCTTCAACAGCCAAATTGCATCGAAGCAGTAATTTCTCCAAATGGCAATAAAATTATTGTTCATGTAGAAAGAGAATTTATTGTAGAAGTAATTGGAGAAACAACCATCTGTGTAGAAGTTTGCACAGAACATTGTGCAAGTGACGATGATGATTGGTGCGATGATGTAGAAGATGAAGAATTTGAAGATTTAAATCCAGACTTTATTGTTGGATGCGAAGAAGAGTAAGAACTAGGAGCAGTTTTCCTAGTTCTTTTTTTTACTATTATTTATCTAGTTAATATAGTGTTAACTATTAACGTTCGCAGGCAATGCCGTCTTTATCGCGATCGCTTTTTTTATTTGCATTGTATAAATCTTTTGATACATAAGGTTTATATTTTGTTTTGCCGCCTTTGTTTTTAGTCGAAGAAGACTTTGCAACGCCGCCTTTATAATCAGCATTTAGTGCTTTGCAATTTGCATAGGTTTTCACTTTTGTTTTCGCTTCTGCGTTGTTTGTGTGTAAAGAAGAAAAACCAGCAATAAGTGTTAGCGTTAATACAACAGAAAAAATACGTTTCATTTTTTACTTTCCTTTCTACTTCTTACTTTTTTTAACAATATTAGTATACGTTAAAATAGGACAAAAGACTAGTATTTTTTTACACATATAGAGTAAATAAGTAATAGTGTTAGCTGTGTAATTAGTTTGTTTTTTTGAAAAATCTTCAAGCTGCAAGCGGTCTTTTGGAAGTAGGAGCTACTGCGAGTTTCATTATTTTTATGTTATAATAGAAAAATAGAATTTGCTCTGAAAGAGTGCAAGTGCATGGAGGAAGATATGACAACGTATACGCCGATGATACAACAATACTTACGTGTAAAGGCAGATTATCAGGATGCCTTTTTATTTTTTCGTTTAGGAGACTTTTACGAAATGTTTTTTGAGGATGCGATGAAAGCTTCTCAAGAATTAGAGATCACCTTAACAAGCAGAGATGGAGGTGGAAAGGAAAGAATTCCAATGTGTGGTGTGCCCCATCATGCTGCTCCCAATTATATTGAACAGCTTGTTGAACGTGGGTACAAGGTGGCAATTTGTGAACAGACAGAAGATCCAAAGCTGACAAAAGGGGTTGTAAAAAGGGAAGTCGTCCAGCTTATTACACCAGGAACGATGATGGAAGGAAGAAATCTTTCTGATAAAGAAAATAATTATATTGCAACCATTACCGCTTTCGATGAACATATATTTGGGTTTGCTTACAGCGATCTTTCGACAGGAGAATGTAAAGCCACTAGTTTAGTAGGTTTTGATGATTGTTTAAATGAGTTGTCTCTTTCTGGTGCGAAAGAAGTTATTATTTCCAGTGATTTTTCAGAGGAAAAAAAGAAACGCTTGCAAGAACGCGCTGTAATAACGATTTCCTATGAAGATGAGATAGAAGAAAAAGATGCTCATCAGCCGCTTCTACAAGACGTGACAGAAAATAACTTGAGAAAAACTGCCTCTCGGTTATTTCATTACTTATATCGAACGCAAAAAAGAAGTCTGGACCATCTCCAGCCAGTATCGGTGTATGTAATCGATCAATATATGAAGATTGACTACTTTTCGAAACGAAATTTGGAATTAACAGAAACGATTCGTTCGAAAGGAAAAAAAGGTTCGCTAATGTGGTTATTGGATGAAACCAAAACGGCAATGGGTGGAAGATTATTAAAACAATGGATTGATCGTCCGCTATTAAATAAGGGGGAAATCGAGCATCGCCAGGCATTGGTAGAAACGATGATCAGCCACTATTTTGAGCGAATGGACTTAAGAGAAAAATTAAAAGAAGTGTATGATTTAGAGCGTTTGGCTGGAAGAGTGGCATTTGGAAATGTCAATGCAAGGGACTTAGTACAATTGAAACGTTCTCTTCAGCAAATACCGCTTATTCAACAGCTGGTGTCTACCTTTGAGACAGAAGAAGCACAACTGCTTGCTGAGCGTTTGGATGCATGTGAAGAAGTAACCGACCTATTAGAATGCTCAATCGTCGAAAATCCGCCATTGTCCATAAAAGAAGGAAATATTATATTAGACGGCTATAATGAAGAACTGGATACGTATAAAGATGCCAGCCGTAACGGAAAAACATGGATTGCGCAATTAGAGAAGCAAGAACGGGAAAAAACCGGGATTAAATCATTAAAAATTGGCTATAACCGTGTGTTTGGCTATTATATAGAAGTAACAAGAGCAAATGTACATTTACTAGCAGAAGGACAGTATGAAAGGAAACAAACTTTAGCAAATGCTGAGCGTTATATTACACCAGAGCTGAAGGAAAAAGAAAGTCTTATACTGGAAGCGGAAGAAAAAATTGTTGGGTTGGAATATGATCTGTTTACGACAATCCGTGAAACGGTAAAAGAATATATACCAAGACTGCAAACTTTAGCAAAAAAAGTCAGTGAACTAGATGTATTACAATGCTTTGCGACTGTCAGTGAAGAGCGCCGTTATGTAAAACCAGCGTTTTCTTCTGAGCGTGTTTTATCGATTAAGAATGGTCGCCATCCTGTTGTGGAAAAAGTAATGGATGCACAAAACTATGTGCCAAATGATTGTGATATGCATCAAGAAAGAGAAGTACTGCTAATTACAGGTCCGAATATGTCAGGAAAAAGTACGTATATGAGACAAGTGGCATTAACAAGCATTATGGCGCAAATAGGTTGTTTTGTACCAGCAGAGCATGCCGTGCTTCCTTTATTTGATCAAGTATTTACAAGAATTGGCGCTGCAGATGATTTGATTTCAGGCCAAAGTACGTTTATGGTAGAAATGTTAGAAGCGAGAAATGCACTATTGCATGCAACAAAAAACAGCTTAATCCTATTTGACGAAATTGGCCGCGGTACGAGTACTTATGATGGCATGGCATTGGCACAGGCAATTATAGAACATATTCATCATATTGTTGGGGCGAAAACATTATTTTCGACCCATTATCATGAGCTGACCGTATTAGAAACGGAGCTTGAGGCATTACGAAATGTTCATGTCAGCGCAATGGAGCAGAACGGAAAAGTTGTTTTTCTTCATAAAATCAAAGAAGGCGCAGCAGATAAAAGCTATGGAATTCATGTTGCCCAACTTGCAGAATTGCCAGACTCGCTCATTGATCGTGCACAAAACTTATTAACAGCATTTGAGCAAAAAGACGAAACACCAACACATCAAAGAGCTCACACTGTTAAGCCGGAAGCTGCACCAGTTAAAGAAGCGGAGATCAGTGAAGCGCAGCTTTCCTTCTTTGGAGAAGCAGAAAAGAAAGCCGGAAAATCAGCATCAACAAAAGAAAAACAGTTACTAAATAAATTAAAGTCATTGGATATTTTAGAAATGACGCCGATGCAAGCATTAAATACATTGTACGAGCTTCACAAAAAAATTAAAAATGATTAATAGATAAAATACGGGCGAAATCTCGCTCGTATTGGCTTTATAATTGGAACAAAAATGGTTTATAAAAAGAAGGGGATATAAATGGCAAAAATATTTCAGCTAGATGATGCATTATCGAATAAAATAGCTGCAGGTGAAGTAGTAGAACGGCCCGCTTCTGTTGTAAAGGAATTAGTGGAAAACAGCATCGATGCCGGCAGTACTGCTATTGAAATATTTTTGGAGGAAGCAGGGCTTGCAAGCATTCGTATTATTGATAATGGTGCGGGGATAGATGAAGAGGATGTCTTAACCGCTTTTCAACGCCATGCGACAAGCAAAATAAAAGATGAAAATGATCTTTTTCGCATACGAACTCTAGGCTTTAGAGGGGAGGCATTGCCAAGTATTGCTTCTGTTTCTCATGTTTTCATTACCACATCGACAGGGGATGCAGGGACATTTGTTGAATTAAAAGGCGGCAAGCTGGTTAAACAGGAAAAGTCTCCAAGTAGAAAAGGTACCGAAATAACGGTACAGGATTTATTCTTTAATACCCCTGCCCGATTAAAATATATGAAATCGATTCATACAGAGCTTGGAAATATAACCGATATTGTCAATCGTTTGGCTCTTTCCCATCCGGAGATTTCGTTTCGTTTAGTTCACAATGACCGAAAAGTTCTTCATACAAACGGAAATAGTGATGTAAGACAAGTCCTTGCTAGCATTTATGGATTAGCAATTGCCAAAAAAATGATTCCGATTACTGGAAGATCCCTTGATTTTACTTTGTCCGGTTATATGGCCATGCCAGAAATCACTAGAGCCTCTAGAAATTATATTTCAACAATGATTAACGGCCGCTTTATTAAAAATTACTCATTAGTGCGCAGTATTCAAGAGGGTTTCCATACATTATTGCCAATTGGCAGATTTCCAATTGTACTGTTAAATGTAGAAATGGACCCAATTTTAGTCGATGTAAATGTGCATCCATCGAAAATGGAAGTTCGTTTTAGTAAAGAACAAGAGCTGTATGAATTAGTAAGTTCAAGTATTAAAGCGGTTTTTAAGAAAAAAGAATTAATTCCTGCAGGCTTTATTCGAGAAAAGGAAAAAGGACCTAAGGATGAACAAACCTTCCTTTCCTTTGATACGGTAAAAGAACCGGCGATGCCTTCTTCTTTTACACAAAAAGAAACAACAACTGCTTCCACGTTTGAGACGAAAAGAGAAGAAGAAAAACAGCAGCCAATTAGATTGGAAGAAACATTGGAGCCAATAAAAGAGTGGGAAATAGAAAAAACAGATGTCATTTTTCAAGAAAAGGAAGCGGTACAAGAAGAGGAACAAATAATAGAAGCGGAAGATTGGGAAGAGGAAGGATTACAAGATGTAGAAACGGAATATAGAGTTCCACCTTTATATCCAATTGGACAAATGCACGGGACCTATATTTTTGCGCAAAATGAAAAAGGATTATATATTATCGATCAGCATGCTGCACAAGAGCGGATTAAGTATGAATTTTTCCGAGAAAAAGTCGGGGAGGTGCATAATGACCTGCAAGAATTATTAATCCCCCTTACCCTTGAATATTCATTAGATGAATGGATGAAAATTGAAGAAAGTAAACAAGAATTAGAAAAAGTCGGCGTCTTTTTAGAACCATTTGGCGTACAAAGCTATTTAGTCCGATCCCATCCACAATGGTTTCCAACAGGAGAAGAAAAACAAACAATCGAAGAAATGATTGAACAAGTACTCTCCATGAAAAAAGTCGATATAAAACGACTGCGCGAAGAAGCAGCCATCATGATGAGCTGCAAAGGCTCCATCAAAGCAAACCGCCATCTGCGCAATGACGAAATCCAAAGCCTGCTCGACGAACTGCGCACCACAACGGATCCCTTCACATGCCCACATGGAAGACCGATTATTGTGCATTACTCGAGCTATGAGATGGAGAAGATGTTTAAGCGGGTGATGTAGCGGGGGTTCTAGGGGGTGAATTTTAATTTGCCCCCATTTTTAATCTTTAAGGTAGGATTCAAGTCGTAAGATACTTTCTTTTTCATGCTTTTTTGTAATGTGCAGATAGACATCTGTTGTAGTAATTAACGACGAGTGGCCAAGGCGGTCACTCACCAATTTTATATCATTTCCACTTTCTAACATCATAATGGTATGGCGCAGCCCGTGTGGACTGATCTTCGGTAAATTTGCTTTAGCAATAATTGTACTAATAACTTTGTTTACACCAAAACTTCCCATTGGTGTGCCATTCCATGTAGTTATGACATATTTAGATTCAACGTAATTAATTTCGTGTTCTTCTTTATTCTTATCTTGCCAAAATTTGTATTCTTTTATTTCTTCTATTAGATTATCATCAATTCAAATAGTTCTATAACTTGCAAGAGTTTTAGGTTCTTTAACACCATAGTTACTTCGCGTCTTTGTAATACTGATTGTCTTTTCTTCCAAATCAACATCTTTCCAAAGTAAACCTAATAATTCTCCTTTTCTAATCTCAGTTCTTAAGAGTAGAGAAGCAATTAAATAATGATGCTTTTGGCAATTTTTAGCTGTTTCAAGGAATATACTGACTTCTTCTCTAGCTGAGGATCGTAACTTGATCTATGAGGAATTTCTATTAGCTTTATTAGAAGCAGAATCAGAGTCTAGAGAAGAAAACCAAAGACAAAGAAGGCTTAAACAAGCTGCTTTACCTGTCCAGAAAACACTAGATAGCTATGAGTTTAGTTTGATACAAAGCTTGAACCGAAATCGTTTTAAGACTCTATCAAAGGGAGATTTTGTGGAGAAGAAGAAGGAAAACATAATATTTTTAGGGAACAGTGGGACTGGAAAGTCGCATCTAGCAAGGGGTCTCGGCATTGAAATGATTAAAAAAGGCTATAAAGTTACATTTATCTCGGCTGCAGAATTAGTAGAAGAACTCCTTTTGGCTAATGAGGAACACAAGCTAGGTGAATTGGAAAAGAGGTGGCTCAAATTTGATTTGTTTATCATAGATGAACCCGGATATGTACCATTCACGAAAGTTGGATCTGAGATCTTGTTTCAGTTCTTTGCGGGGTTACTTCTACTGGGAATATATTCGGCTCTTCATCAGTTGGCAAAGAAATTGTAAAAAAAGATGGTAACGGTAAAATCAATTTGATAAACTGGTTGTACAAAGCGAAAACTCCTAACGTGATTTGTCTCGACAACAATTACGATACGTGAGTTTTCGCTTTTCTTCTATACTAAATGCAAATTTATTGATTTTTTATGAGGTCAACCCCAAGTTACGGTGATGAACCAAATTACAACTAGCAAATAATCCATATAATGACCTAATTTCCGCTGTTTACTTGATAACGGATTCCATCAGGAACGATATTTTTTTATCTAAATGCTGCAGCCTGCGTTCTGCAAAAGCTGTAGTTACGTTAAAAGTTTCCGAGATAATAGAATGATACTTTTTAAGTTTTTAAAATTGCTAGTATCGTATTTTAATAGCATAAAAGTTGGTACACATAAAAGTAGGGCAAAATCTTCGCTTAATATTCTTGTATTTCAATAAACATTTTTGGCAGTAGCAGCTGGCTCCCGATATCTCATAAATAATGCTTTAGTTCATGAGCAAACTCTTGCCATTTTTCTTGCTTACTCAATCGAGAGTCGATAAAAACGATTCTGTTCATGATCCTACTTCTAATTTCTCTTTCGCAATAATATAATCCTAATCGTTCGATAATCACTTCCATGTTTAATTAATGATGATGGTAAATAGTGATGCTATTTAAAAAATTTTTAATCCAGTCTTCTAATAATGTTGTTTGATAATTTATCATAATAATCCCTTGTGGTAGAATATATGTTCTGATTTAATTTTAAAAGAAAAGCCCAAAAATATAGGGCGTATTGCTCAATGATAGCTTATTAAATCAATTTAATGCAAGATATCAAATCATTAACAATGGCCAGTTTAGCAACGTCATAAAATCAGCGTAATCATGAGAGGAGAAATCAAATGAATAAGTCAAAGTCAGTGTTGATAAATCCACCTTACTCGGCGAATTGGTCAGCAGATAAGGAGCTTCTAAAAGATGAACGGTTTTCGCCATACGGAGTGCTAGTTCTTAAATCCAAAGAAAATTTTGCCTTCTTGCTACACGGTTACCACAAGCTAGCGGATGGCGGAACGATGGCGCTTCTCTTGCCGCATGGTGCTATTTAGGGGTGCAGCAGAGGAAAAAATAAGAAAGGCTCTTTTAGAGCAAGGTGTCATTGATGCCGTAATTGGACTGCCAGCTAATTTATTCTTTGGTACACCAATTCCGACAACGCTAATCATTTTGAAGAAAAACCGTACTGATCGTGATGTCCTGTTTATTGACGCAAGCAAGGGTTTTGAGAAGGGTAAGAATAGAAATATTTTAGAAGACAAGCACATTCAAAAAATCTTTGAAACCTATAAAAAGCGCAAAGACGTTGACAAATACGCTCATGTTACTGGTTTTGATAAGATTGAAGAGAATGATTTTAACTTTAACTTTAACTTAAACATTCCTCGTTATGTGGATACATTCGAGGAAGAAGAACCTATTGATATTGTTGCAGTCAGTAAAGAAATAGTTAGCTTAAATAAAGAAATTGCTCAAGCTGAAAATGAATTTTTAGCGATGTTAGACGAGCTGCAGATGACAGAAGATACTAAGGACATTATTGAAGCTACTAAAGAGGCTTTTGAAGGAATAACTAAAAAATATTCCAAAAATAAGAAAAAGGTATCAAGTATAGAACAGCTATCTTTGATGTTGTAGTAGTAAATTTCTAATTCACAATTAGCTAGACTGAATCAAAATAAATTAATTTTAGAAGACTCAGGTCTAATCAAGACAGGAATTATTATTGCTAATATCTACGGAAAAATTGGTGAGCGCAGGAGGAATAAGTGAAGGAGGTATAATAGACAACTATTCGAAAATTCCGAAATGTTGACAGCAAAAACGAAGGAGAGGATGGGCGTATGTCACATTATAAATTGAAATTTTGTTTTCCAAATCAGCCCAAAATAATTCTAAAGGTTTTTGTTTCTGTCGGAAATGAAAAGGAAGCAAACGATAAATTTGAAAAAGATTATCAAAATTTAATTGGTTGTAAGATTTTAGAAACCAAATTAGATAACAAATGTGCAAAAAAAAAGCACCAACAAATTGGCACTTAATTAGATCCATTTATATTGTTATCGTTTTTCTCAAAACAGAGATTTACAGTTCTAACATTAGACCGTGTCCTATGTTGTGTATGTGCTGGTACATTGAAAATTTCACCTGGTAGTAATTTAAAAGTTTTATCATTTTCTAAGTCAATTATGAGTTCTCCCTCGAGTACCATAAATAATTCGTCAGTTTCATGTTCATGCCAATGAAATTCTCCATCAATTACAGCAATTCTTAATACATGATCATTGACTTCAGACACGACAAAATTCTTATATTCTGTTATATCAGTCACTAAATTTAATAAATTAATTTTTTGTAATAAACTTTCCAAGTATATTTTCTCCTTTCAAAATTAGGGGGTGTGGTGTTGTGTAAATTATATCATCGAAATACAAAAATTAACACTTTACCCAGTAAATCAATTATATAGATTTAAACTTTATAGTTGGAATGTGGCATGCAAAAGATAAACAATATTCAAAAGCAGTTTCATATTTTAATGAGGCTTTTATAAATTACGAAGAAGACTTTTACTACAAAAAAGAATTTGATGTGGTAATTGATTCTTACTTGCAAAGTGGAAATAAAAAAAAGGCAAAAGAGATTCTATTATTCTTATTAAAAAGGAAAAATTTTGATAAGAAATTTAAAAAATTAGAGAAAAATTACCATGAACTTTTGAATTGAAAATAAAAAATTCTCTAGTGAGAGGTGCCTCCCAATTGTTAGATTCTAGTCTAAATAATTGGGG
>JBDNRM010000165.1:0-10035 GCA_047718615.1 Bacillus sp. (in: firmicutes)
ATAGTGCTCGTTTCCGTTATATGCTTGGTGAATACTTTAATGTGGATACTAGAAACGTACATGCTGCTATCATTGGCGAACATGGTGATACAGAATTACCAGTATGGAGCCGTTCTACAATCGGTTTAGAAAGCATTGAAACATTATTAAGCAAAAACCCTAACTATAAACAAGAAGACTTAGATGAAATTTTTGTAAATGTTCGTGATGCTGCATACCATATCATCGAAAGAAAAGGTGCTACTTATTACGGAATCGGTATGTCACTTGTTCGTATCACAAAAGCAATCTTAAATAACGAAAATTCTATTTTACCAGTATCTGCTTACCTAGAAGGACAATACGGACATAAAGATGTATATATCGGCGTTCCAGCTGTTATAAACCGTGACGGAATTCGCGAAGTAGTTCAAATTGATTTAAACAAAGAAGAAAAAGAAAAATTCGATCATTCTGTAAAAGTACTAAAAGAAACAATGGCACCAGTACTATAAGAAACTCCTTGCACTTAAAAGGATGTTATAAAGAAGCTGGGACATAAAAGTATTCCAGCCAAAGATAAACCCGAACTATGATACGAAGATGTGAAAAATATTTCGTATCATGGTTTGGGTTTTTTATTTATGTAAAAAAGAAGGTTTGTGGTAATCCCCCGCAGCCTGAATACACTTCGCTTTCCGTGGGGCTCGCGCTGAGCAGCCTACACTGCGGACTAATTGAGAGCGCCTCCCTCTTTTCAGAGCATCCTATTCATTTGCCAAAATAATTAACGATTCCTTCAACACCTGCACTCCATTTACACAGTCAGGCAAGCTCGTCCACTCTTCAGGAGAATGACTTTTACCATTTAAACTAGGAACAAAAATCATGCCAGAAGATACATATCTTCCTAATGTCATTGCATCGTGAGCAGCTCCACTCGGAAGAGACACGGATGTTAACCCGCTTCTATCTGCAGCAGAACTAATAATCGACTGCATTTTATCAGAAATAATTACAGGATCTATTTTCAACATTTCTTGAAAATCTACAGAAATCTCCCTACTTTTAGCAATTTCTTCTGCTGTATCCCGCAAATACTTCAGCATCTTCTCTCTTGCCTCTTCATCTACATCGCGCGCATCCAATACTATTTCCGTTTTTCCAGCGATAACATTAGTGCCATTTGGATAAACATTTATTTTTCCAATGGTTGCAACCGCCGTTTCACTAAACTTCCTTGGTGCTTTTTCCACTTCTAGAATAAAAGCTGCTGCTGCAGCTACTGTATCTTTCCTGAACTCCATTGGCGTGTTTCCTGCATGATTAGTTTCCCCCACAAATGTAATGGAGATGACAGCAGGACCTGATATTCCACTTACGACACCAATATTTTTATGTCCTTTTTCTAATTTTTTTCCTTGCTCAATATGTACTTCTAAAAAAGCATAAATATCTTCGGGAGCACGATGCGCTTCTTTTATCTTGTTAGGATAATACTTATTATTTTTCATTACATCATATAGTATCTTTCCCTGCTCATCTTGAAAACTGGCAAGATCCCCTTCTTCCACTTCCCCCATCATCACACGACTTCCAAATAAGCCATTTTTAAAACGAGATCCCTCTTCATCCACAAACACAACAAGTTCAATAGACCTTGTTATCTTTTGACCGCTGTTTTTAATTGATTTAATCGCAAATAAACTGCTTAAAACACCAAGTGGACCATCAAATGCTCCTCCATTTGGTACACTGTCTAAATGAGAGCCTGTTAATACAACGGGAAGAGTCTTATCCTCCCCTTCTAATCTGCCAAACAGATTGCCAATTGCATCTTCCCTCACTTGTAGCCCTATGTCCTCCATCCAGCTTTTAAAAAGAAGTTTAGCCCTTTCCTCTTCCTCCGTATAAGGAAAACGTGTAATTCCACCTTGATTTGTCTTCCCTATTTCCGCTAAAGCTGTTAATTTATCTGCCAGTTCCATTGGGCATATTCCTTCAAACGGTTTGCAGAAATCTATCTCTTTTATTAATCGTTCTTTAGAAAACATGTTATTCCTCCATTAAGATAGAATCATTAGCGCTTGTCATTCCTCCATAAGCTCTACAGGGTCATATATATATTTCTTTAAAGAAATTTGATCATTTTCTTCAAAAACCATTCCTTCCTCTTCTAGTAATTGCTTTTGCAGCATTTTTGCTTCTTCATTTTGTATAGAAATCTTGCCGCTTGCATTGACTACCCGCTGCCAAGGAAGTTGATATTTATCACTCATTGAATGTAAAACACGGACAACTTGTCTTGCTCCACGACTGCTCCCTGCGATTTTTGCAACTTGTCCATATGTCATTACTTTACCTGCTGGAATAGATCGAAGAATTTTTATTACATTAGAAGTAAATGGTTTCATTTTTCGTTTCCTGACTTATTGAAATTTTCTTTTCTTTTTAAAATAACTTTCTTCCATGGAGTTGTCAAAGTTCCAACCCACTATTTTTAATTTTATGTAAAAATCTATTAACCAAAAGAAAAGAACAAAAAAACAGCAACCTCCCCTAATTTTACTATTTTATAATAATAAAATCAGGAGCGTTTTGCTGTTTTTTGTTTTGAAATTATTTAAATGCCTACATTTTGCTGAAGCATTTGATTTGTCTGTGTTTGCGTTTGCGTATACGTATTAATTTGTTTGTTTATTTCCGCGCTTAGTACAGGAGATGATGTATTATACCACCCTTGCTGTGACATTAACTCATATGTCTGTGCCTGTAATTTTAATGTATTTTGAAGAAGCTGCTCAAAAACTTGACGTACTTCTGGGCAGTTAGATTCTGTGACTGCTGTTGTATATTCCCTTGCAGAACGTTTTAAATCTGCTAAAAAGGAATACACAATATCTTGTTCTCCAATAGTTGGTGTTTGGATATTCATCATAATCCTCTCCTTATTGCATTTTAGGGGCGATTGACGCATGCTGCTGCATGGTCGTTAAAAGCTGCTGATAATGCTGCTGGTGTTGCTTGGTCACTTGTGTAAATAATTGCTGAACTGCAGGGTTTTGTACATGTGTAAGAGCCACAATTGCCTGTTTAAGTAATAAATCCTCATTTGACATACAATCTGCCATATACTCAAGCTCTTTTCCAGTTAACGGTTGCACCATTTTACTCCCTCCTTTTCCATTCTAGTTTGTTCGAAATATAAATTTCCATCCAAGTAAAAGTATTGGTAATAATTTGGAATGCTGTACTAAGAAGAGAAGAAGTAGGACATACTTTAGCTGAAGAAAATAGTGTTATATTTTGTATATTGGAGGATTTGTTATGGATCTACAAACAGGAAAGTTTTATTGGCCGACAACATTCACAAATCATCCCTCTTATTCAGCATTGGCAGAGGATATTAGTTGTGATGTATTAATTATCGGTGCAGGAAGTTCTGGTGCGCAATGTGCCCATTATTTAAGCGATACAGGCCTTGATGTTGTGGTAGTTGATAAACGTCAAGTCGGTCAAGGCAGTACATTAACCAATACAGCTCTTATTCAATATCTCGGTGATAAAATGCTATTTGAGCTTGTAAATAGCTTCGGTGAAGAAATGGCTATTACCCATAGCAAACTTTGTGAAGCTGCGATAAACGATATCGAAACAGCAGCTGAAAATCTGGATATCCCATCCGATTTTATCCGCAGAGACAGCCTCTATTTTGCTAGCTATCAAGAAGATATAAAAAAACTAGAAAAAGAATATTATTACTTAAATAAACATCAATTCCAAGCAACACTTTTAAATGAAAAGGAAATAAAAGAAAAGTATGGATTCGGCAAATATATGGCTCTTTATACATATAATGATGGTGAAATTAACCCTTTTAAATTCAATCATGCTCTGCTTGATCATGCCTTTAAAAAAGGAACAAGGATTTTTGAAAATACGAGAATAAACGGGAGGAAATTAACGAAGGACAGTGCTACTTTTTATACTGAAAACGGCAATTCCATTAAAGCAAAAAAAGTTATCTTCGCAGCAGGTTATGAGAATCTTGAATTTTATAAAGAAAAAAATGGTATATTATTAAGTTCTTATGCAGTTGTTACGAACCAGCTAGAGGATTTTTCTCATTGGCATAAACGAACATTAATTTGGGAAACAGCACGTCCTTATATTTATATGCGGACAACAGCTGATAACCGGATCATTATCGGCGGTCTCGATGATGATACAACCAATCCAGAAGACCGCGAATCAAAAATTATCCATCGCAAAAATAAATTAATAGAAGAATGTCAAAAACTTTTCCCCTCCTTAAATATATTTCCGGAATATTATTTAGGTGCATTTTATGGAGGGACACATGATGGACTTCCAATGATTGGTGAATACGAGGAGTTTCCAAACTGTTATTTTCTAATGGCATATGGCGATAACGGTCTTGTTTACAGCATGGCATTAGCCAAAATACTGCGTGAAGTCATTACAAAAGGTTCTCATCCTGCACTTTCTATTTATAGCAATAAACGCAATGAAAAACAGTAAAAGAAAAAACATACATGGAAATCAATAATTGTATTCTGTATAAAACGTTTGTTTCCAAAGAGAAGAACTGTCTATCGTTTAAAAAAGCTGTCACAATAATAATGTGACAGCCTTTTAAACGATAACAAAGTATAAAATTTTTAAAATGTGAAGTCTGTCTAGCTTCAGAGCTGTTCAAGGCGTTTGCGCTTTTCCTTATTAATGTCCGCCTAAATAAGCCAACTTTAATTCTTCACTTGCCTGCAATTCTTCTGCTGTTCCAGATAAAACTACACGACCTGTTTCAATTACGTATGCTCTATCAGCAATCGATAAAGCCATATTGGCATTTTGTTCTACCAGTAAAACAGTTGTGCCATTTTTATTGATTTCTTCAATTACTTGAAAGATTGTTTTCACAAATAACGGTGCGAGGCCCATTGATGGCTCATCTAATAACAACAGCTTTGGTCGAGCCATGATTGCTCGTCCCATTGCTAACATCTGCTGTTCTCCTCCAGAAAGGGTCCCAGAAGCCTGCTTTTTCCTCTCTAATAGCCTAGGAAATATTTCATATACTCGATTCAAGTCTTGGCGTATCTCTGTTTTGTCTTTCCTTAAGTAGGCTCCTAATTCCAAGTTTTCTTCCACTGTCATGTTCGTGAAAACTCTGCGGCCTTCTGGTACATGGGAAATCCCTGCTTTCACAATCGTTTGTGCTTGCTTGCCTGCAATAGATTTTCCTAAATAGTGAATAGTGCCTGACTTTGGTTTTAATAAACCCGACAATGTCTTTAGAAGCGTACTCTTTCCGGCACCATTAGCGCCAATAAGCGTAACAATCTCGCCTTCCTTTACTTCTAATGTTACCCCTTTTAATGCTTGGATATTGCCATAGTATACATTAATATCATCTACTTTTAACATTTATTCTGCAACCTCCTCTCCTAGATAAGCCTCAATAACCTTTGGATGATTGCGGATTACTTCAGGCGTTCCTTCCGCAATTAACTGGCCGTGATCTAATACATATATACGTTCACATATTCCCATTACGAGAGGCATATCATGTTCAATCAAAAGAATCGTCAAGTTAAACTGTTTGCGGATAAAAGCAATTAATTCCATCAGTTCATGCGTTTCCTGAGGGTTCATACCAGCTGCTGGCTCATCCAATAAAAGCAGTTTCGGACCGGCTGCCAATGCTCTGGCAATTTCCAAACGTCGCTGCTGCCCATAAGGTAAGTTTTTTGCTTTCTCATCCTTATATTTATCCAGTTGAAAAACCTTTAAAAACTCTAATGATTTCTCTTCCATTTCTTTTTCTCCAGCAAAATGGGATGGAAGACGAAGAATACTGCTTATTACAGAATGTTTTGCTAGCGAATGATAAGCAACTTTAACATTATCTAATACCGACAGTTCATTAAATAAACGGATATTCTGAAATGTTCTGCTTATCCCTCTTCTTGTTACCTGATAAGGCTTTAACCCATTTAAACGCTTCCCTCCGAAAGAAATATCTCCCTCTGTTGGTAGATAAACACCTGTAAGCAGATTGAAGGTAGTCGTTTTTCCTGCACCATTGGGACCAATTAATCCAATTAATTCTCCTTCATGAAGCTCCATGTTTATATTGGATACTGCCTTTAACCCGCCGAATTGAATACCAGCACCTTTAACATGAAGTAATGGATTATTTTTTGTCATTAGAACTACCTCCTTTTCGTTTAAATAGATCGGTAATCTCTAGTGTTCCCATTAATCCTTTTGGACGATAGAGCATAACAATTACTAACACTAAACTATAGATAATCATTCTTGTTTCTGGGTAGTCCTGTAGGAAAGTAGAAATAATGGTTAAAAACACGGCAGCAATAACAGCCCCTGAAATACTTCCTAACCCACCTAAAACAACATAAATAAGAATATCAAATGATTTTAAGAATCCGAAATTCGTCGGTTGAATAATATAAAAATTATGTGCTTGCAGTGCTCCTGCGACACCAGCAAAAAATGACCCTAATGCAAATGCAAGTACTTTGTAGTAAGTAGTATTAATCCCCATAGCATCGGAAGCTATCTCATTTTCCCTAATTGAAATGGCTGCACGGCCATGACGGGAATTCGTAAAGTTTACAATAACTAGAATGGTAATATATAAACAAATAAAAGTAGTCGTCCAAGTGGTCAGGCGAGAAACCTGCATACCTGCTGCTCCACCTACGTAATCAATATTTAAAAAGAATATCCGAATGATTTCTGCAAACCCTAACGTGGCAATAGCTAGATAGTCTCCACGCAAACGCAGTGTTGGAATTCCTACTAGAAGCCCAGCTAATGCTGCTACAATTCCTCCTGCAAGAATGGCTACTGGAAATGGCAATGCGAATTTCATGGTAATGATCGCAGATACATACGCTCCAACTGCAAGAAAACCTGCATGTCCAATTGAAAATTGTCCCGTTATTCCAATAACTAGATGCAGACTTACTGCAAGCATAATATTAATAGACATTAAAATGATCATATTGCTGTATAACGGATCAATAATTCCTGTATTCATGAAAAATTGAATAACACCATAAAAAAGCGCAGAGAACAATAAAAATACCCAAAAACTTTTAGACTTTTTCATTTTTCTCTTCACCTACACTTTCTCTTTTGTATTTTTGCCAAATATGCCAGATGGTCTAAATATAAGAATTAAGATTAAAATAATAAATGCAGCAGCATCTCTCCATAAAGAATAACCTAAAGCACTTACAATTGTTTCTACTACTCCTAATAACAGCCCGCCTACCATGGCTCCAGGAATAATTCCAATACCGCCTAATACTGCCGCAACGAATGCTTTTAATCCTGGTATAACACCCATCAATGGCTCAATTTTTGTATAGTATGCACCAAAAATAACACCAGCTGCACCAGCTAATGCAGAACCAATCGCAAATGTTGCTGAAATAGTACGGTCCACATTAATTCCCATTAATTTAGCTGCATCCATATCTTGAGAAACAGCTCTCATTGCTTTTCCTGTTTTGGTTTTATGGACAATAAATTGCAAAATAATCATTAAAAATACAGATACACCTAAGATTATTAATGATTTACTGCTAATTTGCGCGCCAAAAATATCAAATTTTGTAGTCGGCAATACACTTGGGTATGTTTCCAGCTGTGCTCCGCGGAAATAAATAACTCCATATTCGATAAGCAAAGAAACACCAATCGCCGTAATAAGTGCCGCAATTCTTGTTGCATTACGTAGCCTTTTATATGCAATGCGCTCAATCAGAACACCAAATATTGCTGATGCCGCCATTGCTACAAGCAAAGCAGGGAAGAATCCAAGCCCCCATCCAGTTATGGCAAAAAAACCAATAAATGCACCAACCATAAATACATCGCCATGAGCAAAATTTATTAATTTTATAATTCCGTAAACCATTGTGTATCCTAATGCTATTAAAGCATAGATACTACCTAAAGATATCCCATTTACTAGTTGCTGTACCCATTCCATTTTGTTTTTCACTCCCCTATTAACTAAATTATTGATACTATTTCTTTATATAAAAAGAAAAACTCCCATCAGTACCACTGATGGTTCATACAAATATATAAGCTACTCTGCCAAAAACCCTCATCAACCGTATCCAATTTAGGAATTTTATCCCTTTTTCGCGATATAAACAGAAAATAGGGAGGATAATCCCCCCCCCATCTCTCCGTCTTTGTTTTTAAGGATTTACTTTTGTTTTAAAGGATTGGTTTCCATCTTTATATTCTAAAATAGTTGCTGATTTTACTGGATTATGATCTTTATCGATTGATATTGTTCCAGTGATTAAAGATAAATCTTTTGTTTCAGCTAAAGCTTTTTGTATTTTCACAGAGTCTGTGCTTCCAGCTCGTTGGATTGCATCTTTTAATAAATAAACAGAATCATATCCTAATGCATTAAAAGCATCTGGCTCTTTATCTTTATTTTTTTCTTTAAATGAACTGATAAACTTCTGAATTTTCGGATCAGGATCTACAGTTGAATAATGGTTGATAATAAATGTATTGTTTAAAGCATCTTTTCCAGCAAGCTCTACAAGTTTTGGTGATGCCCAACCATCTCCACCCATTAATGGGGCAGTAATTCCTAAATCACGAGCTTGTTTTACAATTAGTCCCACTTCTTCATAGTATCCTGGGATAAAGATAAAATCTGGCTTTTTCCCTTTAATACGCGTTAATGTTGAAGTAAAATCTGTATCTTTTGCTACATATGCTTCTTCTGACACAATCTTACCGCCGTTTGCAGTAAACGTTTCTTTAAAGGAAGCCGCTAATCCTTTTGCATAATCACTAGAGCTATCAGCAAAAATAGCCGCATTTTTAATGTTTAATTCTTTTGTTGCAAAGTTTGAAGCAACAATACCTTGGAAAGGATCAATAAAACAAGTACGGAAAACATAATCATTTACTTTTCCATTGTTTACCGTAACATTTGGTGCTGTAGCAGCTGGAGCCAATAAAACTGTTTTATTGTCACTTGCAATTTGCGCTTGGGCAACTGTATCTCCACTTGTCGCTGCACCGATAATAGCTGATACTTTATCTTGAGTAATTAATTTCAGTGCTCCGTTAGTTGCTTCTGTTAAATCTGATTTATTATCGACTTTAATTGGCTTGATTTTTTTCCCGTCAATCCCGCCATCTGCATTAATTTCATCTATCGCAAGATCAATCCCGTCTTCTAATGATTGTCCATAAGAAGCAACCGCTCCAGATAATTCTAAGTTTACTCCGATTTTAATTTCATCCTCAGACGACTTGTTAGATCCTCCTGCACCACAACCAGATAAAATACCTGCTGCTAATGTAGAAGCCATTAATAAAACTTTTAGTTGTTTCTTCATATGAGTTCCCCTTCTTTTCTTCTGTAATTATCTTTTTAAGTATTCTGAAAATAACAAACATTCAAAATAAGTAATTAGTTATCTAAAAGTACATTTGCTATTGTAAAACAAAAATTTCATATTTGTCTAGTACAATTTTCAACTAGTCTGAAAATTGTTAAGAAAACCTAACCACTTACTCCAACATCAATGATGCTGTAAAATTAGCTATTTTAAAGAGATCATTGTAATAAACAAACTTCATATTTGTTCAAAGCCTAGTTTTTTAACAAATATGAATTTTATGTGAACTCTATAATAACGCGTTTGAATAGCCATTAACAAGATGAACAAAAATTCAGTTATAAGAACTAACATATTAAGTACATATATTTCTATTTATTTCAAATTAAGCATTTTTATAGCGAATGAAATGGATTTTACGTTAACTTTTCTTCCATATTGTTAGCAAAAATTGATTGTAGATTTTTATTTATATAAAAAGTATTTTTTTAATTATTACCGAGTTTCTTCCTATTATATATGCTTTTTTAGTTAGAGGTTTTCAGCATTACACATGTAGGTTTTTATAGTTTTTTATGAGACGATCTATTTTCTTCCTTTCAAAGACCTTATATATATA
>JBDNRM010000166.1:0-9926 GCA_047718615.1 Bacillus sp. (in: firmicutes)
AATAGACATGAATTATTTATTGGATAACAAAAGAGTATATTGAGAATTAATCAGATGAAGGAGCGAAATAATGAATATCGACTTTAATTTATTTATGAATGATGTTGTCCGTCAAGCACGTCAAGAGATTGTGGAAGCAGGGTATGAAGAGTTAACAACACCTGATGCTGTAGATGAGGCACTTGCTAAAAAAGGTACAACGCTTGTGATGGTTAATTCTGTATGTGGATGTGCTGGAGGGATTGCCCGTCCTGCTGCAAAATACTCTGTACACTATAGTAAAAAACCAAATCAATTGGTATCTGTATTTGCAGGACAAGATAAAGAAGCAACAGAAAAAGCTAGATCTTACTTTACTGGCTACGCACCATCTTCTCCATCGTTTGCCTTATTAAAAGATGGAGAGATTCTTACAATGATTGAAAGACATGAAATTGAAGGCCATGATCCAATGCAAGTAGTAGAAAAACTTCAGCATGCATTTGAAGCATATTGTGATGGGGAAGCATAAACTTAAATAAAAAAGCAGGCCAATAAGTTTTTTCTTATTGGCCAGCTTTTTTTATGCTACCCTGAAAAAAGGCTTTGACTCTCTCAAATGGGGGGGCGCAGCCGGAATACACTTTGGCTCATCTACGAGCCTCCTCGCTTTGTTGTGGGGGTTCGTCTTTCTCGAAAGAACTATATTGCTTGTTTATTAATATTCAGAAAAATCAAATAATTATATTTTTTCAGAATAATATTTAATCTTATGGAATTGTATTAATTCTATTGAATAATTATTAGTATGTGTTAAAATTCATAGTGTTGTATGAATATAAGTCGTAAATCGGCTATTTTTTTAAGAAAACAAGGCATATTAAAAAGAGTATAACAGGAAGAAATTATAGGAGGAAAATATTATGAAAAAATTAATGGCGCTATTGCTGTTAACCATAGTAGTACTAGCAGCGTGTGGATCTGGGACAAGCAATGGAGATAAACAATCAGGGCAAAAAGTATTAAAGATGGGAACATCAGCGGATTATAAACCATTTGAGTATGTAGATTCAGCAAAAAGCGAAGATATTATTGGTTTTGATATTGATTTAGCAAATGCACTGGGAGAAAAATTAGGCTATAAAATTGAAGTGAAAGATATGGATTTTAGTGGCTTGCTTACGGCACTTCAAGCAAATAAAGTTGATTTAGTGCTTGCAGGTATGTCAGCAACAGAAAAAAGAAGACAAAATGTTGATTTCAGTGATGTTTATTATTCAGCAAAAAATTTAGTGATTACGAAAAAAGACAGCGGGATCAAAACTGTTGAAGACCTTAAAGGAAAAACAGTTGGGGTGCAGTTAGGATCCATTCAAGCAGATTCAGCGAAAGAAATTGCTAAAACAGTTAAAGTGAATGTAGAAAACAGAGATAGAATCCCTGAATTATTACAAGAAATTAAAGCGGGAAGATTCGATGCTGTCATCATTGAAGATGTTGTTGCCCAAGGATACTTGAAAAAAGACAAGAACTTACTATCTTTTGAAGCACCAGAAGCAGAAGGTACAGAGGGATCTGCTATTGCATTCCAAAAAAATAGCAAGCTGACTGAGGAATTCAATGCTGAGCTTAAAAAAATGCAAGAAAATGGTGAGATCGACAAGTTAGTTGTGAAATGGTTCGGAAACTAATATATAGTATCAAAAAAGTATAATGGTAAAATTTCAGGCTGATTGAAAATGTTTGTCTATCGAGACTAGCAGGATGCTAGTCAATCGACAGTGCCACAGGACGTGGCTTAAGTCGACTCTCCTTAGTCGTTTGTGCTTGTTATTGGATAATGAGCACCGAAAAAATGGGGAGTAACGAAGGGAGCAAACGTTTTTCAACAGCCTGGAAACGTTTAAAGATGTACTGTCTTTAAAGTTTTTTTATTTTTTGAAGAATGCATTGCAAATTTTGAAAGGAATGTTGTACGAATGGACTTAAATTTCCACCAATTTATTCCCTCGCTCCCATTTTTACTGCAAGGGATTACTGTAACCTTAAAAATTGTTTTTATTGCTGGAATATTAGGATTTGTATTAGGAATTATTTTATCTGTATTAAAAATCAGTAAATTGCCGCTTCTTAGCTGGATTGCTGATGTCTATACATCGATTTTTAGAGGGACCCCTCTTGTATTGCAATTAATGCTGATCTATTATGGAACACCACAAATTACAGGAATTGAAATTGCTCCGTCTGTTGCTGCCATTTTATCATTTGGCCTTAACTCAGCAGCTTATATTTCCGAGATTATCCGAGCTGGTATTCTTGCTGTTGATAAAGGGCAAAATGAAGCGGCAATGGCACTTGGCGTTTCGAAAAAACAAGCGATGTTTGATTTGATTTTGCCGCAAGCATTAAAAAACATTTTTCCTGCATTAATAAATGAAGCAGTATCGTTAACAAAAGAATCCGCCATTGTAACGGTTATTGGAGTAACAGATATTATGAGACGGGCTTATATTATGGGAGGAGAACAATACTCTTATTTAGAACCATTAATATTGGCTGGAATCATTTACTATATTTTAGTAATGCTACTGACAATGCTGGCTAAGGTTCTGGAAAGGAGAATGAGACGTAGTGATTAAAGTTGAAGGTTTAAATAAATCATTTGGATCGTTGCACGTATTAAAAGAGATTACCACGGATATAAAAAAAGGGGAAGTAGTGACAATTATTGGTCCCTCTGGTTCTGGTAAATCCACTTTTCTTCGTTGTTTGAACTTATTGGAAGTACCAACAAGTGGTAAAGTAATTATTGATGATGTGGACATAACAAATAAAAAAAGCAATATAAAAAAAATGAGGGAAAATGTAGGAATGGTTTTTCAACATTTTCATTTATTTCCTCATAAAACCGTTTTGCAGAATATTACGTATGCTCCGATTAAAGTCAAAGGGCTGAGCAAACAAGAGGCAGATAAAATAGGCTTAGAATTGCTGCAAAAGGTTGGATTAAATGAGAAAGCGAATGAATATCCAAATAAATTATCTGGCGGTCAAAAGCAAAGGGTTGCAATTGCTAGAGCTTTAGCGATGAATCCTGATGTTATTTTATTTGATGAGCCGACTTCCGCACTTGATCCTGAAATGGTAAAAGAAGTGTTGGAGGTAATGAAGTCTTTAGCGAACACAGGAATTACGATGCTGATTGTTACTCATGAAATGGGATTTGCTAGGGAAGCGGCTGACAGGGTATTATTTCTTGATCAGGGTACTATTGTTGAGGATGCATCTCCTGCTCAGTTTTTTACTAATCCTGCTAGTGAAAGAGCGAAAGAGTTTTTGCAAAAAATGCTTTAAAATAAGGAGCTGCTTGTTAAGGTTTTTACTTTAGCAAAGCAGCTTTTTTTGTTGGCTACTCTGAAAAGAGGGGTGGTTCTCTCAATAAGTCCGCAGCCGGAATACACTTCGCTTTCCATGGGGCGGGCGCCGAGCCTCCTCGGAGTAAACTCCTGCGGGGTCTCGCCTGTCCCGCAAATCCCATAGGAGTCTTCGTGTATTCCGGCTGCTCCCGGCTTCACATAACAACAAACTTCAAAAACACTCGCCTATTTTCATTCTTCATGGTGCAAATTTTTGTTTGCGTGAGTGTTTACCCGGAAAAAAAGGTTGCGGTCTAAATTAATCCGCAGTCAGAACACACTTCGTTTTTCATGGGACGAGGACGCCGAGCCTCTTCGTTGCGCTGCTGGGTTTATTTTTTGTTTCTACAGGCTGTTCTGGGGTATTTGTTATTTTATGAAGTGTAATTATAGGCGAGTATAAAAAGGGGAATGTTCCGCAAAATAAAAGCAAAAAGTGGTGAGGCTATGTTCAAGCTTTTATCATGTTTGCTGTTATTTCTTTCTCCTATTTGGCCATTGGGAACAAATCCAGTTCAAGGAGATCCTTTTGTAGTTATTAATAAAAGAACAAATGAATTAAGTTTTGTAGATGAAAATAGAGTGCAAACGGTTATTAGTGTAGCGACAGGAAAAAAAGCGGAAATGACGCCGGAAGGATTATTTACGATTACAGTAAAAGCGATCAATCCGTATTTTAGAAAAGCCAATATTAATGGAGGCGACCCGAAAAATCCATTAGGAACACGATGGATCGGTTTTGATGCGAAGGGGACAGATGGAAGAACATTTGGAATTCACGGTACGAATAACCCTGCATCAATTGGTCATTATGTTTCTCAAGGTTGTATTAGAATGCAAAATGAGGCAGTAGAATCGATTTATGACTTGATTCCAATTGGTACAAAATTGCTTGTTACCAATTCGACGAAAAGTGCTGAACAACTGGCAAAAGAGTTTGGAGCAATAAGTAATAGCGAGTGATCTACCTTTCGCTCTAAAGAAAACAGTTTTCTCAGAGGTTGTTGCTTTTAAATAAAAATTGGATGCGAATCAAAAGCAACAATTTATACAAAACAAACAAGAAAACGGAAAAAATTCAAACAATCTTTTCCGTTTTCTACATTATTATGTTAAGAAAATAACATGCCAAGACCTACTAATAAAGTCGACACAAGCATAATAAAAATCATTAAATAAACAACTAATTTTCTAAAATTACGGTTACGCATTATATCCTCCATTACATCAATCAATTTGTTCTTTTTATTTTACTAAGAAAAAGGGAATGTCACAACTAAAAAGTAAAGAAACACTGGTGAATTTAAGCAAGTAAGAACAAAAAAGATTAAGAAGATACTGTATTCTTTCATTTGCTGTTATATCGTACTACCGGTATACTAGAATAGTGAGTAATGACTTGGAGGAATGAAAATGATTAATCAAGAACGTTTACTAAAACAATTTTTAGAATTAGTGCAGATTGATTCAGAAACAAAGCATGAAAAAGAAATAGCTGCAGTATTAAAAAACAAGTTTTCTGCATTAGGATTAGAGGTTTTAGAAGATGACACAACCTCTGTAACAGGTCACGGCGCTGGAAATTTAATTTGTACATTAAAAGGAAATGTCGAAAATGCAGATCCTATCTATTTTACATCCCATATGGATACTGTAGTGCCTGGAGTCGGCGTAAAACCAACTATTCAAGATGGATACATAGTTACAGATGGAACAACTATCTTAGGAGCAGATGATAAAGCCGGCTTAGCTGTAATATTAGAAACACTTACTGTCTTAAAAGAAAATAATTTACCGCATGGTACCATTCAATATATTATTACGGTTGGTGAAGAATCGGGATTAGTCGGTGCAAAGGCATTGGATCCTGCACTTGTAACAGCAAAATATGGCTATGCACTGGATAGTGATGGAAAAGTCGGCAATATTATTGTAGCAGCACCTACTCAAGCAAGGGTAAAAGCAACTATCTTAGGAAAAACAGCACATGCTGGTGTTGCACCTGAAAAAGGAGTTTCTGCGATTACAATTGCAGCAAAAGCAGTTTCTAAAATGCCATTAGGAAGAATTGATAGTGAGACGACAGCAAATATTGGTCGATTTGAAGGTGGCAAACAAACAAATATCGTGTGTGATCACGTTGATATTTTAGCAGAGGCGCGTTCATTAATTGAAGAAAAAATGCAAAAACAAGTTACAAAAATGAAAGAAGCATTTGAAAGCACTGCAAAAGAAATGGGCGGAGAAGCAATTGTTGAAGTAAATGTAATGTATCCTGGCTTTAAGTTTGGTGAAGGTGACCATGTAGTAGAAGTTGCTCGCAAAGCAGCGGCAAAAGTTGGTCGAAGCTGTGAATTACAACAAAGCGGCGGCGGAAGCGATGCCAATGTTATTTGTGGATTTGGCATTCCAACTGTAAATTTAGCAGTTGGCTACGAAGATATACATACAACAAATGAAAAAATGCCAATTGAAGAATTAAACAAACTAGCAGAAATGGTGCTGGCTATTATTGAAGAAGTAGCAGCAAACTAAATATACTCTATAAAAAAGCACTTATTCCTCTCTAAAAGGAAAAGTGCTTTTTTAGCCTAAGGGATATAATAATAGAATGTTATTTAGAGGCATATACTAGAGTCCAATGAAGAAAATGGGTATAATGTAATTAATGGAACTTATTTAGTTAAGATGAAAAGGGAACAAAAGGGGAATAGTAGGGGTTGATAAAGAAATGGAAGAGAATAATAAGAAAGTAGTTGTTTTTCAAGTTGCAGAGGGAGAGTATGCTGTTTGTATAAATGATGTAATCTCCATTGAAAAGCAAGAAGGGATTACTGCTGTTCCGGCATTGCCATCTCATGTAGTTGGGATTAAAAAAGTACGAGACGAACTTATACCGGTAATAGACTTAGAAAAAGTACTATATAATCGCTCGATGGAGCAAAATGATCGCAATAGATTGATTGTGCTTAAAACAGAAGAGTTAACATTTGCCGTGTCAGTAAGTGATGCGAAAGAAATACTAGTAGTGACAGAGGATTCAATAAAACAGACAGGTATTTCAGCTTATCAGCATACACGTTATTTTACTGCTGTTATTCAATTGGAAAACCGTTTATTAATGGTGATTGATTCTTCCATCTTAATTCATTCTTTGGAAGGAATTAAGGAAATCAAAGAATATATGAATAATCAGCCTGCATAAGCTGCTTCATAAAGAGGATGTGGGTCTATTGCAAGAATATTATCCTAAAAAAGGAAGAGTTATTTTACATGTTGATATGAATAGTTTCTATGCTTCTGTTGAAATCGCATATGATCCTTCTTTAAAAGGAAAGCCGCTTGCCATCGCTGGAAATGAACTGGAGCGGAAAGGGATAATTGTGACCTGCAGCTATGAAGCAAGGAAATTTGGAGTAAAGACAACCATGCCTTTATGGGAAGCAAAAAAACTTTGTCCAAACTTACATATTATGAAACCAAACTTTGAACGTTATCGAAAGGCATCATTAGGTATGTTTACGATTTTGAATGAGTTTACGACAATTGTGGAACCTGTTTCCATTGATGAGGGCTATTTGGATATCACAAACAGCTACGATTTAGGAAGCCCAATAGAGATTGCCGAAACGATTCAGAAATGTTTAATAGAACGTTTGGATTTACCTTGCAGTATTGGAATTGCTCCAAATAAATTTTTAGCCAAAATGGCTTCTAATTTAAAAAAACCAATGGGTATCTCGATCATTAGAAAAAGAGATGTTCCCTCATGTTTATGGCCAATGGATGTGGAAGAAATGCATGGAGTAGGAAAAAAAACGGCTGAAAAATTAAAAACACTCGGCATCTTCACCATTAGAGATTTGGCGAATGGCGATTCCCTTCAACTGAAGGCTATTTTAGGGATTAATGGTTTGCGGTTAAAAGACAGAGCGAATGGGGAAGATAATAGAATCGTTGACCCAGAAGCTGCAGATGAATTTAAAAGCATTGGCAATTCAACTACATTACCAAAAGATGTAGCAAATCAACAAGAGCTTTTTCAAGTCTTACAATCCCTAGCTTATAAAGTGGCGACAAGGATGAAAAAAAAGCATGTTCATACAAAAACATTAAGCATTACGATTAGGTATGGAGATAGGAAAAATTACTCCAAAAGCATGAAGCTGGATAATCCGATTAAAATGGAACAAGAGATAGTTGAAAAAAGCAAGGAATTGTTCTTAAAGGCATGGAATGGCAACCCTGTGCGTTTGCTTGGCATTACGGCAACAAATCTAATTGAGAATAATATAGTAGTAAAACAACTTGATCTATTTTCATATGAAGAAGAGGCGGAAAAAGAACCACTTTGGAAAACGATAGCTGCATTAAAAGAAAAATATGGAAAATCGGTTATAGAACATGCGAGCGATATTCAAATGACAAAACCGGATGATAATATTGGTACACAAACTAGTTTTAACAAAGATTTTTTACAAGGAAAGAAATTTTTATAAAAAAAAGCTGCAGATGAAATTTTTTTTTGTAAAACGTCTAGCAAAAGTGGTGCTACTTCAGTTAGAATAGTTGCATATATAACAGAATCTTGCTAAAGTAAAGTGAATTCTACTATATAACGATACATAGAGTAAGAAGGGAAGTAAAAAAATGACAAAACAGCAATTTGGTGTTATTGGTTTAGCAGTAATGGGAAAAAACCTTGCAATGAATATTGAAAGCCGTGGCTACACTGTTTCTGTATTTAACCGTTCAAAGGAAAAAACAGAAGAAATGCTTAAAGAAACAGAAGGAAAAAATCTGTTCGGAACGTATACCCTAGAGGAATTCGTTCAATCATTAGAAGTTCCACGCAAAATTATGCTAATGGTAAAAGCAGGTCCTGCTACAGATGCGACAATTGAACAATTAAAGCCATTACTTGATAAAGGCGATATTGTGATCGATGGAGGAAATACATTCTTCGAAGATACACAACGCCGTAACAAGGAATTAAGCGAACTAGGTATCCATTTCATCGGTACTGGTGTTTCTGGTGGAGAAGAAGGAGCGCTAAAAGGACCTTCTATCATGCCTGGTGGACAAAAAGAAGCGTATGAGCTTGTTGCGCCAATCTTTAGAGATATTTCAGCAAAAGTAAATGAAGAGCCATGTACTACTTACATTGGTCCAGACGGTGCTGGGCACTACGTAAAAATGGTTCATAATGGTATTGAATATGGAGATATGCAGTTGATTTGTGAAGCATATTTTATTATGAAAAATGTGCTTGGCTTAGATGCAAAAGAATTGCATGAAGTATTTGCGGAGTGGAATAAAGGCGAGCTTGACAGCTACTTGATCGAAATCACTGCAGATATCTTTACAAAAGTAGATGAAGAAACTGGCAAGCCATTAGTAGACTTAGTATTAGATACTGCTGGTCAAAAAGGAACTGGAAAATGGACTAGCCAAAGTGCATTAGACTTAGGCGTGCCACTTCCAATGATTACTGAATCTGTATTTGCCCGCTTTATCTCTGCTATGAAAGATGAGCGTGTGAAAGCAAGCAAAGTATTATCTGGTCCAGCTATTCAACCGTTCACTGGTGATAAAGCTGCATTTATTGAATCTGTTCGCAAAGCACTTTATTTCAGCAAAATCGTTTCTTATGCACAAGGTTTCGCGCAAATGAGAGCAGCTTCAGAAGAATACAACTGGGATTTAAACTACGGAGAAATCGCAATGATTTTCCGTGGCGGATGTATCATTCGTGCACAGTTCTTGCAAAAAATTAAAGATGCATATGATCGCGATTCAGAATTAAAGAACTTATTATTAGATCCTTATTTCAGCGATATTGCAGAGAATTACCAAGCTGCATTACGTGAAGTAATTTCTGGTGCTGTAACAAATGGTATCCCTGTACCAAGTTTCGCCGCTGCATTATCTTATTATGACAGCTACCGTACAGAAACACTTCCAGCAAACCTTCTACAAGCACAACGTGACTATTTTGGTGCACATACGTATAATCGTACGGATAAAGAAGGCGTATTCCACACAAACTGGATGAAATAAGTAGTTATTTGCTACGTTTGAATGTTATTTTTAACATTCAAACGCGAATACAAAAGAGCTTGGGATATCTCTCAAGCTCTTTTGTATTCCTATACTATCATTTCCGATCCGTTCATTTTTTTCCTGTAAGTATTCTTAATAGTTCTGCTGATGTATTTTTGTCTAATTGAACATATTTGTTTTCAGCATGTATTACGAGCTCGACTTTATCTTTATTTGGACTTATCCAAAGTTGATATAATACAGTTTTTGCTTCTATTTCTGGGGTTTTGAATGAAAAGAAAAATCTGTAATCAGCTGGAAGTGTCATCTCTGTTTTTGTATTTTTCCAATTAATAGCATCTAATAGCTCTTTTGCTTCTTGAACTTGCTTCGTATTAGTAATTTTTTTGAATTCTTCATATTCGTTTTCTATTGCGTTTGAACAGCCAGTTATAAAAATAAAAATTAGTCCAATACAACCAATTAAAT
>JBDNRM010000167.1:0-9920 GCA_047718615.1 Bacillus sp. (in: firmicutes)
GTGGGAATTCCACCCACTATATATGGCAACCTAGGCTCGGTCGCTCGGTCTCAGCCTTCCCACATTTCCCGCAGGAGTCTTCACACCCTCCATTACAAGCAACCTGTTTTAGAATAAGTTCTTGTCTTCGAATTTCATGACAAGGCATAATGACTAAACACTAGTAGCTTTGATTTTTTATGTTATTATCCAACGTTGTTTTACCGAAATATTCCACTTTCAGTCTATTTCTATAATGTGGATGTTTTCACCAGTTCAACGACAACAACTAATGAATCAAAACGGCTTGATTGGAGCGGATATGCGAGACTCCTGTGGGATTAGCGAGACAGCTGAGACCCTGCAGGCCAAGGGCCGAAGCGGCTCAGCGCGAGCCCCACGGAAAGCGAGCATCCTGAAACGAGAATCTTGCCCCTATTTATAAGGAATAATGTTTACAAGATTAATCAATCAGCCTATTCTAATTACTCTAAACCAAGCTATGCTAATACATGAAGAGGAATTTATAACTGCGAAGTTTGAGTAAACTACGGAAAGAAAGTTAATGTTAACTTTTTAATGACGAAAACTGGATATTTCGGAATATGTGGAAATCACCCCATTGTACTTGTATATTCGGTATTACAATGTGACAGAGGATGATGAGGAAAGACTCACTGAAGAGCATTTTGTAATGTAAACTTACTTATCGAGAGTACGGGATAGTAAATAATCTCCTTTACAGCTATATCAAAGGAGATAGTTTACTTTCATTTAAGCCAGCATTCCCCATACAAACAAGTAATAAACAGCAAAGACAATAAAGATGATGACAACTAAAATGGATAAAATAATAATTAGATGTCTTGGAAATTGAAAAGTTTGCATATTAATAGCCTTTCCTTTTTGAAAATAAGAATAAGTTGATAATAAAATAATGACAATTCCTATAATGATAGATGTCAATCCGATTGTTTCTGCTAACACATTGGCGACTTCTCGCTTCGTTTGTTGAGTAGAAAAATGTAGATTCGTAATTAAAAAACCAACTCCAATAATCGCAATGCTTGTTCTGATCCAAGCAAGATAGGTGCGTTCATTTGCTAAATGCTGCTGAATATATTTTGAATCATTCGTTTCTTTCTCTATGTTTTGCACAACGTCTTCCCCCTTCTCTCTTACCATTATCCCCCCTGCTAACTCCTCAAACTTTAGAGAGAATCTTTAAATTTAATAGGAGATAAGAGATAATAATCTAATTTCTAGTAACATTATACTGCGAATCCTTTCTTTTTAGACGAAATAAGTACAAGTACTAAAGATTGGTTTACTTTACTTTTCATTCTAACACCTCTTTTTCTAATACATTCTCCATTTATAGAAAAACGTTGCAAAAAATATAAGCTGCTACACCTAAAACAAATAAAATCAGGGGGGGGATTATTTCCTAAAGCTTTTTTTACTAATATCCCTTAAAATAAAAAGAAGGATAGCTGACTATCGACTATTTCTAGTGAAAACATTTTTGAAAAGGTTTACAAACAATTTGATAAGAGCTTATTTTTCAGTGAACTCGTTTCAGCTAGCTGATACTTCAGGGAATCAGGCTGAGACTCTACTCCGCCGAATTGGAAGATTCCACCTTCGCTTAGAGGTGGAGATCTTAGCCCTTAAAACACGATGAGATAAATGAGGTGATTCGATGAAAAGAATGGAACGAATATACCAATTATTAGTGGATAAATGTGAGAAATTATCGAAAGAAGAACTTGTTGATAAAGAAGGCTTCTCCGCCAATGAGTTAGTAGAAGAATTGGCGATGCTAAGAAATAATGTAAGTTTAGAGTTAAATAATTTAGTCCGATCTGGAAAGATTGTTAAAATCAAACGACGCCCTGTACTCTATATCCCTCGTGACGTTATAAAACAAAATTACGGTAATATTCTTGACCGAAGCATTTTAGAAATTCCATCATTAAAAGATTTATATGAAAAGAAAAAAAAGGTAATAAAATCATTTGATCAAAATCCATTTCGGCTATTAATCGGCGTCGATGGAAGTTTAAAAAAACAAGTGGAGCAGGCTAAAGCAGCTATTGTGTACCCACCAAAGGGATTGCATACATTAATTCTTGGACCAACTGGTTCTGGTAAAACATTGTTTGCCCATATGATGCATAATTACGCCAAATATGCTGAAACGATGGATGAAAAGTCTGCCTTTGTAGTCTTTAACTGTGCGGACTATTATAATAATCCTCAATTGCTTCTTTCTCAACTCTTTGGGCACATTAAAGGTGCATTTACTGGTGCGAACTCTGAAAAACAAGGCTTGGTAGAAAAAGCAGATGGAGGAATTTTATTTTTAGATGAAGTGCATCGCCTTCCCCCAGAAGGACAAGAAATGATTTTTTATTTTATGGATAACGGCCTTTTTAATCGTTTAGGGGAAACAGAAAGAAATAGAAAAGCAAAGGTATTAATTATTAGCGCCACAACTGAAGATCCTTCCTCTTCTTTTTTAAATACTTTCTTACGAAGAATTCCGATTACGATTACGATGCCGTCCTTTCATGAACGGCAAGTAAAGGAAAAAATTGACTTAACGAAATATTTGCTGGGGAAAGAAGCTGCTCGTATTCATAAAAATATTCGTGTACATGAAGATGTCATGCGAGCACTAGTCGGCAGTGTAACATTTGGAAATATCGGCCAATTAAAATCCAATATTCAGCTTGTTTGCGCACAAGGTTTTTTAGAAAGTATTCAAGAGCCTTATGTTAGCTTATATGCTAAAACGCTCCCTCCAGAAATGAAGGAAGGATTAAGCCTTCTTAGCAGAAACCGTAAAGAAAATGAAGAAATCGTCAAATCTATTGACTCCATTATCACTATTACAGGCGAAGGAAATGAAGATTTATTAGAAAATGATGTATATGAGCTTCCCTTTGATATGTATAAAATTATTGAAGATAAAGCCAGGCTCTTAAAAGATGAAGGAATTGATAAAGAAGAAATAAACAAGTTTGTAACAACTGATATTAAAATCCATATTAAAAGCTTTTATCAGCAAGCGACAAAACAAAACTTCTCTAAACTGTCGAATTTAGTGGATAAAAAAGTATTACAGCTAGCAGAAAAGCTGCGTTCTTTATCAGAAGCAATGCTAAAAAGGAGCTTTAATGATAAATTTATTTATTTTATCAGTTTGCATATCGAAGGATTATTAAATAGAAAAAACAGATTAAAAAAAGATATGCCAGTTCTTGAGGACATCTATGAAACAATGCGGCAAAATCAAAACGAATATAAAGTAGCGCTTAAAATGAAAGAAATCATTGAAGAAACATTAGCCATTGTTCTTCCTGAACTAGAGGTAATGTATTTAGCATTGCTTCTTATCTCAACAGACGAATGGAATAATAAAGGCAAGGTGGGCATTGTTGTCGCTGCGCATGGTGTATCGACAGCAAGTTCGATGGTAAACGTAACGCAGGAATTATTAGGGGAACATAATATAATGGCTGTCGATATGCCCCTTGATGTCAGTTTTCACGATGTATTCGATAAAATCGTCGATGCGGTAAAGGGAACAAATCGTGGTGAAGGTGTGTTAATGCTCGTAGATATGGGATCTTTGTATTATTTTGAAGAAAAAATAATTGAAAAATCTGGAATCAACGTAAAAACAATTGATATGGTTTCTACACCATTAGTACTTGATGCCGTCAGAAAGGCAAATTTTTTAGACATGGACTTAAATACCATCTATACATCCCTTCGTTATACTAATAATGAGAATGAAGTGGTTTTAGAAACTACGCCTAAAAAAACGGATAAAAATAAAGCGATTGTTACTATTTGCTCTACTGGAGAAGGCACCGCGCTTCGCTTAAAAGAAATGGTGAAATCTTATGTAACAGAACTAACAGATGAACCAATCGAAGTTATTCCAATATCAACGGTAGGCTTAAAAGAATCTATAGAAGAACTACAAAAAAAATACAGCCTTATTGTTTCAATAGGCGTTAAAAATCCACGTATTGATGCACCTTTTATTTCTTTGGAAGAATTTATAGAAGGAAAAGGCGAACGAATTATGGAACAAGTAATTAGAAATGAGTCTATTTTAATAAAAAACAGTCATTCAGATGTAATTCTGCGTAGTTTATGTGAAGATGGCATGAAGAAAATATTAATTTACTTAAACCCTTATCGCGCTACATCGAGTCTCTTATCCTTTTGTCAACAGTTGGAAAGAGAATGGGGCATGCATTTTAAAAATACTACCACTATTCGCATCGTTCTGCATACCGCATTTGCAATGGAACGGGCTATTGTAAAAAATGAACTTATTTATCGCGGCGAAATAACAGAAGACAAAAAAAATATGATAAAACTAATAAAAAACTGCTTTGACATTATCAAAAATCAGTTAAATATTGTGCTGTCAGATGATGAACTTTTTTATATTGCTGATTTGCTTTCTGAAGAATTTAAAGAGAAGTGGATGAAAAAATAAGTGTTTTATAAAAAAATCCTCCACCTCCTATAGTGTATCAATAGATTCCTTTTTTTAAAATAGTGTATCAAAACAAGAAGAATTTAGGACTATCCTGAATTCTTTTTGTTTTTTAGTGTATTAAAACAAAAAAAACGGCTAACAAAATCATTGATACAAAAAATATTTTATTTTCTCCTTGTAAAGAAAACGCTTTAATATAAGCGTTTTTTTCTTTTTTTACAAAAAAATCGTTTCTCTTTTTAAAAGTTGGCACGCTTCTTGCAATATATATTAGTGTAAGGCAAAAAAATAAAGGAGGTGTAGACATGGTTGCATTTATTATCGCAACACATGGAGAATTCTCTCGGGAGATTATCAAATCTGCTGAAATGATTTTCGGCAAACAAGAAAATGTAGCATTTGTTACATTTTCTCCAGGAGAAGGTCTCGAGGATCTACAAACAAAATATTACAAAGCATTACAAGAATTAGATGGAAGCAACGGAACACTTTTTATGGTTGATTTGTTTGGTGGAAGTCCATATAACGCGGCAGCCTTAATCGCTGCAGACAAAGAGGAAATGGATGTAATCGCTGGCGTTAATTTGCCAATGTTAATTGAAGGCTTCGACAAACGGCAAAGAAATGATTTTCATGATTTAATTCAATCTGTCAGTCAAACAGCAGCAGATGGAGTCAAATCATTCAAACAAAGTTTAGCATACAGCAATGCTAGTGAGGAGAATGATTTATTATGAATATTACATTAGTTCGAATTGATGATCGTTTAATTCATGGTCAGGTTGCCACTTCTTGGTCAAAAGAAGCAAACTGTGAACGTATTATTGTTGTCTCAGATGAGGTAGCAAAAGACACGTTAAGAAAAACATTGCTAATTTCCGTATGCCCGCCAGGAATGAAAGCAAGCGTTGTACCAATTGATAAAATGGTTCGAGCTTATAATAACCCAAAATACGAGGGAGTAAAAATATTATTACTTTTTACCAATCCAACTGACATTGTAAGAGTGGTGGAAGCCGGCGTCAAAATTGATAAAATCAATGTAGGCGGCATGTGCTTTAAAGAAGGAAAAAGACAGCTGGCTAATGCCATTAATGTAGACGACAAAGATATTGAGGCATTCCAAAAACTGAATAGCTATAATATTAAATTGGAAATTAGACATGCCATTACCGATCCAAAAGTTGACTTAATGACAAAATTGTAAGCGCTAAATTGAAATAATAGTTTTATAAACTTATAAAAAACTATATTTAGAGAGGTGAATAATCATGACAACGTTACAAATCATTTTAATCCTAGTTATCGCAGCGATAACAGGGATGGGCAGTGTATTAGATGCCTTTCAAACACATCGTCCAATCGTTGCTTGTACATTAATCGGTCTAGTACTAGGAGATCTTAAAACAGGGATTATTCTAGGTGGAACATTAGAAATGATGGCTCTTGGCTGGATGAATATCGGTGCTGCAATGGCCCCAGATACGGCTATGGCCAGTGTTATTTCTACTATTCTAGTTATTACAGCAGATCAAAGCATCGGTAAAGGCATCGCAGTGGCCGTTGCCTTAGCAGCAGCAGGTCAAGTACTAACCATTTTTGCAAGAACATTAACAATTGGCTTACAGCACCGCGCTGATAAATATGCGGAAAATGGAGATTTCAATGGCATTGATCGAATGCATTACTTTGGTCTCGCCATACAAGCATTGCGTGTTGTTATTCCAACATTAATTGTGAGTTTAATCAGTGTCCATTCTTTCGAAGCCATGTTAAATGGCATTCCAGATGTTATCACAAAAGGACTGCAAGTTGGCGGAGGAATTGTAGTTATTGTTGGTTATGCCATGATTATTAACATGATGGGCGCAAAATATTTAATGCCGTTTTTCTTCCTTGGATTCGTATTCGCAGCATTTTCAAACTTTAACTTAGTTGCTTTTGGTGTAATCGGTGTGGTCGCAGCTATTGTCTATATTCAATTACATCCAAAATATAATATTACGAAAAACCCAGCAGGACTTGCGGCAGTTTCCGGAACAAATGCAAGATTTGATGATGATTTAGATGATGATTTAGATAGTTAATAAAAAGTGGAAGCGTCTGGACTGAGGGGCTTTGACTTTAGCTTAGAAAACACGAAGAGCAAAAGCGTCGATGTTGGCTTATCGCAGGAAAAAGACTTGAAGTACAATAGCGTTGGATCTAGACAATTATCTATTTTGATCAACTTTATCTTTTTAAAAAAAGGAGGCAATAAACATGGGTGAGTCATTAAAGAAAACATATATTGAACCTGAAAAACAAACGGAAGACTTAAAATTAACAAAAAAAGATTTAACCAAAATGTTCGTTCGTGCCAATCTATTATTAGGATCCTTTAACTTTGAGAGAATGCAGGCTATCGGGTACTGCTACTCTATGATTCCAGCAATTAAAAGATTGTATAAAAAGGGCGATGAGCGTAACAAAGCATTAAAACGCGGTTTAGAGTTTTTTAATACACAACCATTTTTAGCAGCACCGATTATCGGCGTAAATGCTGCGATGGAAGAGAAAAAAGCAAATGGAGCTGAAATTGAGGATAGTTCAATAGCTGGTGTAAAGGTTGGTCTAATGGGACCCCTTGCTGGTGTGGGAGATCCTATTTTCTGGGGTACATTACGCCCTGTTCTTGGGGCACTTGGGGCATCTATTGCATTGACTGGAAGCATTATTGGTCCACTTGTATTCTTTCTAATCTTTAATGTTATTCGTTTAGGCGTTGTATGGTATGGAGTTCGCTATGGTTACACCAAAGGCATGGAAATTATCTCAGACCTTGCAGGCAACAGACTGCAAAAATTAACAGAAGGTGCTTCTATTCTCGGTCTCTTTGTAATGGGCGCCCTAGTATGTAAGTGGACCAGTATAAATATACCGGTTAAGATAGCAGAATTAACGGACCAAGCTGGCAATACAACAGTTACAACGATTCAAAGTGTATTAGATCAATTAATGCCAGGCTTAGTTCCATTATTGCTAACATTCCTTGTCGCAAAACTGTTAAAGAAAAAAGTAAATCCATTAATTTTAATCTTATCTATCTTTGTTATCGGTATTTTAGGCTATTGGGCAAAAATCTTAGCTTAAAAGTTTGTGGTCAAAAGGAACAAGAAGTTCGAGGCATCTTCCACTTTTAACATAGTCCTTCCATAGGTTGTGATTGTTTATAGTTGAAGATCCTCTCGTTGGATACGCGAAAAGCCAAAGGATAAGCCAACAAAGTAATTCGACGGGCATTTTTCACCGGACTTTTTGAACAAATCTCTAATAGGGTCACTGCATAGACGCCTATTCATCTGCATAGATACACAGCTAGGGGTTCTATTTTACTTCGTTGCCGCGAGAAAATGGAATCCCTTTACTTTTAAATAATCACTGCTTTACTTACTGTATTTCTTACTAAAAGGAACTTTCTTTACAACTTATTTTATCTATAAAATATTTATTAATTACATGCATAATCCCATCATCATCATTACTGTTTGTAACAATGTCCGCAGCTTCTTTTACAGCTTGTGGTGCATTCCCCATTGCCACACCTAATCCGGCATACTGCAGCATATCCATATCATTATAATTATCGCCAAATGCCATAATTTCCTGTTGGTTTATTCCTAATTGATTTGCAAGCATCGCAATAGCAACAGATTTTTTGACGTTCTCAGCCATAATCTCTAGATAAGTTGGCTTCGATTTATAAATAGACAATTCAGGATAATGATTCTTTAACTCTCTTTCTAGTGAATCAATAGATAGCGGTTCACCCATACATAAAATTTTGTAAACAGACGAACAAGATGTTAACTGAAAATCAACAAGCTTCGGGTTGATGCTCGTTATTTTCTCCTCTTGAACTACCCACTCATCTTCCAGCGATTCAACAAGCCACTCGTCTTTACTATATATGGTATAACATATAGAAGAAAATTGTGCGGATATTAATTTATATATTCCGCTTATATCCTTCTCCTTCATTGTAGACTTATACACTATCTCTCTTTCTCCGTTTTCTTGTTCTCCGCCTAATAAAAGAGCTCCACTAAAACATATAATCGGTTCCTTTAGCTTGGAAGATGCCTGAAGTGCTAGAATTCCCTTTGGCATTCTAGCAGAAACCAGTACAAAAGGAATGCCAATTTGCTGTAGTAGTTCTAACGATGCTTTTGTCGCTTCACTAATTTTATGTTGAGAATTTAATAAGGTCCCATCAATATCACTGAAAATAAGTTTATACACTTTTTTCCTCTCCCTAACAATGACATCAATCGTTTCTATTAAAGCTTTTCTATAAGTGCGTGTTCAAAAAGGAGGATAAAAAGGACCGAGAAGTTCGAGGCGGTTTAGCTTCGAGCATCACCCTTTCACAGGATGTGATGACTTCCACGTTGCTCACAGGACGTGAGCGTTTTTAGTGGAAGAACCTCTAGTTAATACGTGAGAAGCGGAGAAGCAAACCAACGAAGAAATTCGATGTGTCATTTTCACCGGACTTTTTGAACAACCTCTATAAGTTTTGTGCTCGCTCCTATACCTTTTAATAGCGAGAAAACGCAGCTTATTCAGCTATACAAAGAGTTATATTATTTGCTTTCATTCGTTCACAAAAAATTGGTGGAGGACATTGATCGGTAATAACAATATGGATGTCCCCCCAATCCATTCCTTTATAATAACTAGTTTTGGAGAACTTATTAAAATCCGCTAAAATAATATTTTTTGAACTTCTACGTACAATGATGCTTTTCATATAGGCATCTTCTTTATCTTCAAAATAAATTCCATCTTCCATAATCGCAGCCGCACCTAAAAAGGCTGTATCAAATTTCATTTTATCTACTTGATTTACACTTTCCACATCAAAGAAAAATCGATTTTGTTTATGAAAGCTTCCTCCAAAAAGAAAAAGGGAAACCTCCGATTGATCAGAAAGCACTTCTGCAATATCTAAAGAATGAGTATATACTTGCAGCTTTTTATTTAACTGTTCTGCTAAACAGCAAACTGTTGTCGATACATCAAAATAATAAACTCCTTTGTCTTCTAAAAAATCAGACGCACTCTTGCCAATTTTCCTTTTTTCACATGAATAGGATTGCACACGCTCTCGATAGGCTAAAATCGTCTCATTTAGAGCTGGCAAAGAAATTCCACCATGCGTTCTAATAGCGGCACCTTTTTCTACCAATTTTACTATATCCCTTCTTGCAGTATCTCTAGATATAGTAAAACGTTTACAAATTTCATTAACAGACATACTTTGCTGCACATTCAAAATTTCAAGTATTTTTACAAGTCTTTCTTCTTGATACATAATATCCTCCTTTATATAAGTAATTATAAGTTATATAACCTTCATTTACAAGTAACATTA
>JBDNRM010000168.1:0-9853 GCA_047718615.1 Bacillus sp. (in: firmicutes)
ACCGAGATCTACTCGAGCCTTATCGTGGGCAGCGTCAGATGTGTATAAGTTACAGATATAATAATATATTAAAAGCATATGATCGGTTTTATGAAGATAAGAAAATATACAAAAAAACAATAGAAAGAAAAAAACATGCAGAGTGGAAAGAAATACTCCAAAAGCAAACAAAGCCAAAAAAAATCCACACTGCAGAACAGCTGCGAGAAAGAAATATTGGTTTTTTATTATATATAGGAGTATTGCTCCTGCTGATAGGTGGATTGTTTGTTGCTACAAGCAATTGGGATACCATGGCAGGGTGGATGAAAGCATGTTCAACCTTTTTTGTTTCCTTTCTTTTTTATGGATTTGCTGTTTTTGCTAAAAGAATAGTGAAAATAGAAAAAACAGCATTTGCATTTTTTGTTCTAGGAAGCTTCTTTTTGCCAATTGGTATCTTATCTGTAAGTTGGTTTGAATTATTAGGTCACTTTTTATCTTTTAGAGGAGAAGGAAATTTTCTCCTAGGTGTGTTAGGTTCACTCCTTTTAATACCGATTTACTACTACTTGGCAAATTTATTGCATTCCCGTTTTTTTCGTGTAGTCACATTAGTAACGATTTCTTGTATGACTGCCTTCTTATTATTAAGCTTCCATTTCACGAAGGATCTATTTTTCTTCTGCTTTATTGCTTATAATTGTTGTCTCCTTCTTATTTTGTCTAAATGGAAAGAAAAGTATTTAGTAAAGAAATTTAACAAGGAAATGCCAATATATACGCAGATTCATCTTATTCTTACTACTATCTGTTTACTATTTTTTTATAATGGAGCTGTATTTCAAGGCATAAATTTTTTATTGTTGAGTGCATTATATATTGGCATCTTATTTGAAACGAAATACAAGCAGTATCATGTTTTTGTAACATTAATGGTTGTTATAGGAAGTTATCGAATTTTTACAACAGACCTTTTTTATAATTGGAGCCCGGTTCTTTTGGCGGTGGTAGCACTATGTATAATGGTCTTTGGTTCAGTTATTTCGAAAGTGATAGAATGGGGGCGGGTTTGGGAGATTACAAGTATAGTCGTTATTGCTTTAACATTCCTTTACAGCCAGCTATATAATACGGAATTGATTTTTAAAGGTTCTGTTATGCTGCCTATCACCTATCTGTTGATTGCCTGTCAATTTATCTATTTAGCGAATAGATCAACGTATCGTATTTATACATACTTGCCAGCAGTATTTATTGGGCTTTCTTTTTGGCAGTTTGCTTTAAAAATGAATATTGTGGATTCAATAAAATTAGCGCTTATCACCATTTATAGTATTGGAATCATACTGCTGTTTCTTTTAGGATTCTGTAATCAACTCCCTGTATTAAAAAAAATAAAATATAGTTCTGCGACATTTGGCTTGGCAATAATGATGGTTGTTGCTTATTATTCGGGAATATTCTATTTTGGTGATTGGTTTGTAGGCTGCTTATTTCTCTTATTAACAGCTAGCTTTATACTAGTGAAAAAAGCAAGATGGCCAGTATTTTATTTAGCAGCATTGCGATATTTGATTCCATTCTGTTTGGCAGCTGCTTATTTGGCTTTCAGTCAATCTATTATTTTCTTTGAAAGTAAAGGGATTTCCTTTAATCTGGCTATTTCAAGTGTTCTATTGCTTGCATCTACATTCTTTTTTAAAAAGGACGTTGTATTAAAGCAAACTAGTTTTTATATTGGTCAAGGTATATATATTTTAGCTATTTTTCTTTCTATAATCTTTCCATTGTTTGGTGAATGGACGAGAACAGGAATTTATGCGGTAGGACTCTTTGTCTTTATCCAATTTTACAAGGTTAGGAAGAAAGAGCTGATTGTTTGGTTAATCAGTATAGTAGCTGTTATGACATATTTAGCCTTGATTTCAGACTTATTTGCTTATTCTTCAATCATTCAATGGAAATTTCACCTATATGGCTGGTTAGTTTTATTCGCATTGCAATGGGTGTTGAAAGAACATGATTTTAAACGTACATTTTTTATTCTAGGGCATCTTTATTTATTACTTTCCATTTCCATTGATTATACGGTAAATGGGAGAGAGATGCATCTTCATTTCTTATATGCACTCTGTATGTATATCATTAGTGTAATTATTGTGAAAAATAAATGGGGAATTATTGTTTTTCAATATGCTAGTTATAGTAGCTTCTTTTTATTTATTGCCAATACGTTATCAGCAGAGTTTGCAGGTGGTGATTCATTTTCTCAAGCGTTTTTATTCACAAGTATCCTTTTATTTCTTGTTTATATTCTGCTTCACAAAGTGGCTAAAAAAGCGATAATCTATTTCTTTATCCCTTTTTCTCTAATAGGCATTAGCTGTTGGATGATCACTTCTGTTTTTTCTACGAGTACGTATATCGTGTTGTTGATTTATCTTGCTATCTATTTCATCTTTACTTATGTATCTAAAATGCACTACTTTAGCATAGCTGGTCTTATTCAATTAGTAGCAAGCACAGAGCTATTCATTTATTCAACGAATATAATGGAGATCGATCAGTTCTTATTATATAGTGTGATAGGTGTTCTTCTTGTGTTTATCGGTTCCTTTGCATATAACACTATTTATTATTTTGCTGGAAAAATAGAAGGAAGTTATCTTGATTTTTATAGTTTGACAGGAATTCTTGTTTTTGCCTATTTATATGCAATTCATTTAGATAGTGTATGGGCAAAGGTTCTGCCAGGTATCTTTATAGCAGTCACTTTATTTATTCAAAAAAGAAGAGTACCGCAAAAAATAGCATGGTTACCTGTTCTGGGAGCAGTCATTTATTTGCTGCAGCCATACTATTCCGTAATAGATCAGTTGCCGATTCCTTTGTATTTCTCAAAAGAAAGTATCGTTTTACCTTGGTTACTACTTGTTATTATCAGTAAAAAGATCGTAGCCAAAACATATATGCCAATTATAAATCGGATAGAGTGGGGGGTATTAATACTTGTTGCTTCCTTATTAATAATGGATGCACTGCAAACATCTACGATTATGGATGCATTGATCATCGGCAGCTTGTCTGTACTATCCGTTATTAGTGGATTTTACTTTAAATATAAATCATATTTTTTTGTTGGAGTTACTGTTCTTTTGCTAAATGTTATGCTGCAAACAAAGTCATATTGGGGAAGCTTTCCGTGGTGGGCATATCTTCTTATCGCTGGAAGTATTCTCATTTTAGTAGCGAGCTTCTATGAGATGCAAAAACAAAAAAGCGATAAAAAAATGGTTTTAAAAATAGTGAAATGGAAAAATCATATAAAAAATACTTTAGCAAAATGGCAATAATTCAGCTGTGAAAAATATTAGCTTGAAAGAAAAAAATTTCGGGAGGTAGAAAAGCAGGAGTTTGTCTGCTTTTTTACCTCTTCTTTTTTTATTTATGATGAAAGAGTGATTGTTTTGATTAGATCTGCTGTAACAATATAACGCTGTGGAGCATTTCCTAAAAAATAAAAAGGGTAGCATGTAGTTAATGTTAATATGGGTCTTGACTTTGCTGTTAAAACTGTTTGATTTTCTGCCGATACAATCTCCATTTTTCTGACTTTGTATTGGAATTCTCGATTATCTAATTGAATATAAATAGAATCATTTTGTTGGATATCTTTTAAAACTCGGAAAAAGGTATCTCTATGTCCAGATAAAATACTGTTATTTTGTTGTCCAGGCAAAGCGCTTTGTGAAAAATGTCCAATTCCTTTTTCTAAAATATCATGATCTGTTCCTTCATAGATATTCATCGATTTCTGAACAGATGGTAAATAGATAGAGCCAATGAGATCCCCATTTTGATACAATCTCCGTATCTTCAGAGGTTTGTTCGTTTCTATTTTGCGTAGTCTTTCATTTGGAAAACTTGTTTGAATATGAGTTTTTACAAGATAGCTCCCATGATAAAAAACGAGTAAAAATCCAATACACAGACAGAAGCACCCTATCCAGCTTTTAGAAAAAAATCGTTTATTCATCATGAATATTTTTTTTTCTCTTTCGGAATACAAATAGAATTCCTAATAAAATCAACATATATCCAAGAAAAAGAAATAAAGGATGAAAAGTGGCCGTGTTTGGCAGTTGTGATTGGTAGAGTGTTGATAATTCTCCGCTGAGCTCGGAAAGTTGAATTACTTTGTCCGCAGCATCCACAGCAAAACGACTAGATAATTTCTCTGGTGAAATAACCGTATCGATTAATACATTATTCTGCTTGTCTTGCAGTTCCAACGTCAAAGTATCATAGGATTTATCTTTTAAGAAGGTTTGTATCGATAATTCGGTCCGTTTTCCATTATCGTCTACTGTATAAAAGATAGGTTGTAATGCAAGTGTATTAATTACATCTTTCCAAAGGGAAACTAAGTTTTTCTGCTGTATTTTTGTTAATGTTTCGTCTTGATCAAGTGTATCAAAATTTCCTAATGCTTTTTTCCATTCATAAACTTTATTGTTTAATACTTCTTGATCAAGCTGTTTAAAATGATTGTATAATTGTTTTTTTTCCGTTTCATTTATGCCAACACTAATAAGAAACTGTTCTAGATTTGTCATGATGGTTTCATGATTTTGATAAAAATCAATGGCAACATCTAAATCTTCTATAAACCAGAAATCCTGTACTTTTTCATTAAAACCGGCTAACAAAATATCCAGCTCTTCTCTTGTCATATGATAAGAATGTAAGAGATGTTCAAGAGAGTTCGGCGTAATCGGAGTTCCTAAACACTCTTTTAGTTCCTTTATATTATCAAAATCTGTCAGCTTCATTTCTTTAAAAGACAAGTAGTTTTCTAAATCATGCTCTGTCCAGCCTAATGAATTGGAAAGCTGTTCTATTTCTGCTTTTGATGGAGCAGCGAAAACAGGAATAGAAGAGGAAAAAGACAAAAGAACAAGTAAGATTGACATAATCAATTTTTTATTCATCAAACAAACCCCCAAAAAGAAATATCATTATTGGTAGTGTTTGCTAATGCATGAAAAAAATACGAAAAAAATAACATTTTTAGAGAAGCGGCTTCTGGTTAAAAGCAAGGGGGAGATACAAAAAAGAGGCTGAGACATAACTAGATAGATAATGGGTAAAGACGAACATTTTCTAACTTAGCACTTAAATGCTTACTTCCCTATACGGGTTATTTATGTTTTTTTAATAGAGTTAACTCAAACTTCGCACCTTCAAATTCGTTTGCAAGTCTTGACGGCTTGATTGAAGCGGATATGCGAGACTCCTGTGGGATTTGCGGGTTAGATGAACACAATCGCCGAGGAGGATCATCGCACGCCGAAGTGTATTCAGGCTGCGGGTGATTACCGCAAATCTTCTTTTTTACATAAATAAAAAACCCAAACAATAATACATCTTCGTATCATTGTTCGGGTTTATCTTCAGCTGGAATACTTATGTCCCAGCTTCTTTTAATCGTTGTTTATTCAACATCTTGATTAGACCAAGATTCTACATCCCACACTTTTGTTACCCAATCTTCATAAAAATCAGGTTCGTGACATACTAGAACAATCGTTCCTTTGTATGCTTTTAATGCTCTTTTTAATTCTTCCTTAGCAACAACATCTAAATGATTTGTTGGCTCATCAAATAATAACCAGTTGCTTTCTTCCATTAAGAGCTTGCATAAGCGGACTTTTGCTTGCTCGCCACCGCTTAATTGATTTAATGGTCTTGAAATATGTTCATTTTTTAGGCCGCAGCGAGCAAGTGCAGCACGAACTTGATGCTGATCCATGATTGGGAAAGCATTCCAAACATCGTCAATTGGCGTAATGTTTCCTGCTTTTACTTCTTGTTCAAAGTAAGAAGGGTAAAGAAAATCGCCACGCTCAATTTTTCCGTTGATTGGTTCAATTTTTCCGAGCATCGTTTTTAACAAGGTAGATTTCCCAACACCATTGCAGCCGACCACAGCAATCTTTTCGCCTCGTTCAATTGTAATCGACATTTTCGGCAAAAGAGCATGAGTGTAGCCAATCTCAAAGTCATTCCCTTCAAAAACATAACGGCTGCTTCCTCTTGATTCTTTAAATTCAAAAGTAGGCTTCACAGCAGTTTCCGGACGATCAATGCGTTCCATACGATCTAATTGTTTTTGTCTACTTTTAGCACGGCCAGTGGTTGAATAGCGCGCTTTATTTTTACTAATAAAATCTTCTTGTTTTTTTATAAAATCCTGTTGTTTTTCATATGCATTAATATGTTGATTTTTATTGATTTCTGCAAGCTCTAAAAACTTATCGTAACTTGCTGTATATCTGGATAGTTTAGAAAATTCCAGGTGAAAAATAACATTGGATACTTGATTCATAAATTCAGTATCATGGGAGATAAGCAAAAAAGCATATGGATATTCTTTTAAATAAGAAGCTAGCCATTTGATATGTTCAACATCTAAATAGTTGGTAGGTTCATCCAATAATAATACTTCTGGCTGTTCTAATAAAAGTTTAGCAAGCAATACTTTTGTTCTTTGTCCACCACTTAGCGCAGAAACGTCACGATCTAATCCAATGGCGTCTAAGCCTAGACCACGTGCTGCTTCTTCGATTTTGATATCAAGTGTATAAAATCCGCCAGCATCCAATTTATCTTGGATTTTTCCCATTTCTTCTAATAAAGCTTCTAATTCTTCTGGAGTGGCATCCCCCATTTTAGCGGTTACTTCATTTAATTTTTCTTCTTCTTTAAAAAGGGGTAAAAAGGCATCTTTTAAAGCGTCTCTAATTGTTTTTCCTGGTGTTAAGACAGTATGCTGATCTAAATATCCATAATGCACACTTGGAATCCATTCCACTTTACCAGTATCATGGATAAGCTGTCCTGTAATAATATTCATTAGAGTCGATTTTCCGACACCATTTGCTCCTACTAAACCAATATGATCTTCTGCTAAAAGGCGAAAAGAAACATCTTTAAATAATGTTCGATCGCCAAATGTATGACTTAAATTTTCAACATTTAATAAACTCATTTATTGTTATCCTCGCTTTATTTAAAAAGTAATTCATCATTTTCATCATACTAGAAGTGGACGAAGAAAACTAGACTCGTTTCTGTTTTTTTCATTGTTCTTTCCATACAGAGATACAGGGTGTAGTATTCATACACTTCTCACTAGCGAGAGCGATAAAAAAGGATAAATAGAATACTTGAATCTTGCAGAATAAAAAAAGGATATGGAGTGCTTAATAAACCCGATAAAAAGTGGAGGGAAAGAGGCGTCTGCAGATTTGCAAGACATGCAAGATGTGTGAGAACGTAACATCGAAGCAAACAGTTAAGCGTCGGACAAGTGAACGAACTCCCTGTTGCTTCGAGCATCACTATTTATATTTTCTAACATGCATTTTTTACAGTTGCTCTATGTAAATAGGTTCTAAAGGTCCATATGAATCGTTCTGCCAGGTGTAAATTTCATTTTCTCGATCAAATTATTTTCTTTGCCTGTTATTTTTTCAGGGGTTAATTTAAAGACGACCGTTTTGCTTCCTAAGGAGGAGACATATCTTTCTAAATGAGAAGAAGCTAATGGCTTATCATAATAACCTGGTACATATTTATTCAGCAAGCTTTGCATAACAGCTGTACATTCCGTTATTTTTTCGACTCTTTCTACCTTCCCGAAAAGGATGACACTTTTATAAGCAGTATCTGTTTTGGCAGGAATAGGATTGCTCATTGTTCCTAATTCTTCACTTACTGTAAAACAAGCTTGATTATTTTTTTCAAGAATTTCTATTTTTCTGCCAGAGCTTGCTCCATGGAAATAGATATTCTTTTGATGCCAAACATAGTTTAATGGAATAACATATGGTTCCAGACCATCAGTTAATCCTAAATAGCCGACATGCATAGCCTCTAAAAAATCCTCCATTATTGCTTGATCTGTTATTTCCCTGCTAGATAGTCTCATCTTATTCATCTATTCTTCTTCCTTTCTAAATGTGTTACACTTATTGTAAAAAATGGATGTCCTATAAAAAAGAGACAGAACTCAATTTTTTAACAGGTACAGATGGGAGGATAGCAAATGTTTTTACAAAAGGACACGAAATTGCCGCTATACATGCAGATATATGAATATTACCGTCATGAAATAGGAACTGGAAATATAGAACAGGGAACGAAGCTTCCTTCCATAAGAGAGCTGACAAATAGGTTAAACGTTAGTAAAAATACGGTTAACGAGGCATATCAGCAATTGTTGGCAGAAGGCTATATAGAAAGTAAACAGAAAAAGGGGTATTGGGTAGTAAAACTAGAAGAGAAAATCATTTTCCCGGATAAAAAAAAGCTGTCATTTCATTATCCAGTAATAGCGGAGAAGAATGAGGAAAAGGTGATTGATTTTCAGTATGGTGATATTGATTTATGCCATTTTCCATTAAAGGCTTGGAAGAAAAATATGACAGATAGCATAGATTCTTTAGAAAAAGAAGTCATGTTATATGGAGATAAAATGGGCTATTTTCCGTTACGAGCAGAAATTAGCAAGTATTTATACGAAGCAAGAGGCATTAATTGCAGCCCTTATCAAATAGTGATTAAGGCTGGGACACAATACGCGATAAAACAAATTCTTCCGTTATTAGGTGCATCTGCTAAAAAGATTGCGATGGAGAATCCTGGATATGATGGTGTGAGAAGAATATTTGAGAAAGAAGGATGCACTTTAGTTGATATACCAGTTACTGTAGAAGCGGGGTATAGTATGGAAAGCCTAAAAAAGAGTAACAGTGATTTAGCCTATGTCACTCCTTCCCACCAATTCCCATTAGGAAAAATTATGCCTATTGTCAAACGCATGCAATTGCTGCAATGGGCAGACGCTAACCAAACCTATATTATAGAAGATGATTATGATAGTGAATTTCGATACGAAGGAGCACCGATTCCGAGCTTAAAAGGATTAGATCTAAATGATCGTGTTATTTATTTAGGAACTTTTTCAAAAGCATTTCTGCCTTCTGTAAGAGTGAGTTATATGGTTATGCCAGAACGTTTAGTAAGAAATACGAACAAGGAACAGCTTGAATCCCAAGCAGCTTCACCCATCATGCAAAAAGCACTTTCTTTATTTATTGGAAAAGGAGAGTTTGAGCGCCATCTTCGTAAAATGCGTAAACTATATGAAGAAAAACGAACAATATTGGTACAAAGTATTCAAAAACGGATGGGCAGAAAAGTAGAGATTATCGGAGAAAATGCTGGTTTGCATTTATTGATCGTAATAAAAGGGGGAAATACGGATAAATTATGCGAAATAGCAAAGAGAAACAAAATAAATGTGTATTCAGCTGAAAAGTATTATTGGAAAGAAACAAAAGGAGAAACTTATCCAATTATCCTTGGGTTCGGTGGATTAACGATTGAAGAAATAAAAGAAGGGATCTCTTTATTGGCACATATATGGTTCGAACAAACGGAGGAGATAGAATGATGTCATTTTTAGACCCATTCCTTAGCAATTTTTTTCGTTTTTCTTTCGTAGAATGGACAAGGTATTTCCATTTTACAGGGTTAGTTTTTATTTTATGTGCTTTGTTTTTTTCTATAATGCTGAGAAATACCGTAATAAATGTATTTTTTAGTAAAAATGACCAGGCGATTGATATTTTTTTTAGGAAAAGAAAAAGTAATCCATATTATTGTTTTGTATACTCGATTGCTAATTGTGATGACCGAGGAGTTATCAAATCCTATCGTAAGCTTGTAACCAAAAAAATCAACAAACAATTTTATCCTTATTTACCGTTGTATTTTCCGTTTATTTTTATCATACAAAAGGAAT
>JBDNRM010000169.1:0-9850 GCA_047718615.1 Bacillus sp. (in: firmicutes)
CGAGTAATATCAAGACTTGCAAGCGAATTTAACGGTGCGAAGTTTGAGTTAACTAGATTAAAAAACATAAATAACCAGTATAGGGAAGTAACCATTTACGTGCTAAATTAGAGCATGTTCGTCTTTACCTATTATTTATTTAGTTATGTCTCAGCCTTTTTTTGTCTTTAAAATAATATTCTCAGATTTAATCTGATTGGTAATTGAAACTCTCTGATACAAAACTCCCATGGAGACTCGTCCCTCGTATCCACCATCTAACATGGAAAATGCAGAACCAAACCTAATAAAGGCGGTGTGAGTGGAGAAACTCCTCTATTCATTCGTATAAAAAACAAAGTATTGCGTACGGAACCGTGTTTATTTCTATTTAAATCACGTAGCTCCGCCCCTTTTCCATACAAAATAAGGAGTAAAAAGGGGAAATAGTAGTTAAAGCATGAAAACTGAAGAGAAACAAAAAGTTTCATCTTGGCAGAAAAAGAGAATGATAAGAATAGTATGTTTTGCTAATAATAAGAAGAAAATAATGGAGGGATAGTATGTGGAATGCTGCTATGTGGGGAGGAATTTCCGGGTCTGCTGTTTTATTAGGTGCTATTGCAGCAATATTCCTGCCAATTAAGAAACGATTTATTGGATTTATTATGGCATTTGGAACAGGTGTTTTAATTGGTGCTTCTACATATGAGCTACTTGAAGATTCAGTAGAAAGCGGCGGTTTGTTTTCTACTGCATTAGGGTTTTTAGCAGGTGCGATTGTTTTTTCTATTTTGGATATTGTTATTTCAAAAAGAGGAGCACAAAATAGAAAAAGATCAGCAGGAAATAATGAGGGAAATCAATCCGGCCTTGCTATCTTTATAGGAACAGTAATGGATGCAATTCCAGAATCTATTATGATTGGCGCTAGCTTAATTGGAAAGCAAAGTGTTAGTATGCTGCTTGTTATTGCTATTTTTATCAGTAATATTCCTGAAGGATTATCCAGTACTTCTGGATTGATTAACAGCAATTATTCTAAAAAGAAAATTTTTTCCTTATGGATTACGGTACTAATCATCTCTACTTTAAGTTCCTTTTTGGGATATTTATTTTTAGATCATGCTTCTAATCAAATAATGGCAGCGATTGGAGCTTTTGCTGGCGGAGGAATTATAGCTATGGTTGGATCTACGATGATGCCAGAAGCATATGAAGAAGGAGGTTCCATTACAGGTCTCTTGACAGCACTTGGTTTGTTGACCTCTTTAGTGTTGGATCATTTTTCTTAAAAACGCTAATAAAAAATGAAGATGGAAACGTGCTCCTCATTTCCATCTTATAAACTATCTATTTCAATAAATGAGTAAACAAGATAAGAAGCATGGTTACAAGTTTATTACGATGTAGCATAGAATAAGCTAAGTTGAAATTATCCCCATTCTTTGAAAACATTTAGATCCTTAATAAAAATTTGTTTGTTTCCTATTAATGTTATTAATCCTAATTCGGCAAATTTACTCAGCTTGCGGCTGATTGTTTCCCTTGTTAGGCCTAAATAACTGGAAATTTCTTCTCTAGTAATAGGTAAATCAATTAATGTTCCGTTCTCTTTAGTTGACCCAAATTTTTCACAGAATTCGACTAGTAGATAGGCGATTCTAATTTCTGGATCTTTAGTAGCTAATAATTGGGCTAAATCTTCTGTATGGGATAATCTTTTTGTAATGGTTTTTAATAATTTAACGGAGATATCAGGATTTGCCATCATCATCTTGTCAATATCTTTTTTTGTCAGTAAACAAATTTTAGTGTCTTCCATTGCAAAAGCACTGAAATTATTTGCTTCTTCTTCATGAAAAAGATTCATTTCACCAAAAAAATCTCCGTTAGTTAATAAGTGAAGTATTTGTTCTTTACCATAGATGGTTAATTTGGATAATTTTACTTTTCCGCTATGAATGATAAATAATGTATCAGACTTTTCCCCTTCATGTAAAAGCGGTTGTCCCTTTTTAAAATGTTTATGTTTTACCATATTGGTTACTTTTTTAATTTCTTCTTCAGATAACGAATGGAAAATGGGAACTCTTTTTGCACAGTGATCAAGCAAGGCAGTTGTCTCCATTGTATTCACCTCTATAAATATGTTCAATTATTCACAATTAATAACATGAAAATCTATTAAAAGTATAGCATAGAAAATGAAAAAATGTGATTTGAATCCTATTTAGGTTTCTTTTCTCTCCGTATACTAAGGATATTCTAAGAAAAGGAGCTGTTATAAATGAGTATTATTTTTCATGAAATGATGAAAACCGGGGATATTGTGACCAAATTTCCAGCTGCAAGCAAGCTTTTTAAACAATATAAAATTGATTTTTGTTGTGGAGGAAACCGTCCAATCGGTGAAGTATTACAGGAGCAGCAATTGGAAAAGGAAGATGTATTAACACAAATTAACTCCTTGTATAAAATCTATAATCAAGCAGACGACACGGATTGGATGAGCAGACCGTTAACAGAACTTGTTGACCATATTACGGTAAAGTATCATCAAACGACAAGAGAAGTGTTAGATGAATTAAGCGTGTATGTAGAAAAAGTTTATCGGGTGCATGGTGAGAGAGATGCTCACCTAAAAGACGTTTATGTTAACTTCTTTCTATTAAAGGATGAGTTGGAACAGCATTTATTAGATGAGGAACGAGCAATTTTCCCAAATATTAAGGCATATGAACAAACTTCTTCAACAGAATCCTTATTAAAAGCCAAAGAGGAAATAGACCACTTAGAAGAAGAGCATGATGCAGCCGGGGAATTGTTGAAGAAAATCCGCACAGCAACAACGGATTACACGCTTCCTCCTAATGCCTGCAACACATATGCATTAACATATTTAAAATTAGAAGAACTAGAATCTATGACATTTGATCATATTCATTTAGAGAATAATATTTTATTTAAACGACTTTAATGATAAGGGATCTGTTTTAATTAGAAACAGATCCCTTTGGTGTGCCGGTCATGTTCATTAACTAAGCGGTGAAAGTTTGCTTGGGCATTAGTTGAAAGTAAAAGTGTCTGTGGTAACGTGCCTCCTATTCGATTCTAAAGGGAGACTGCATTCTTTTTTCCATTAAATGAACCAGTTTCTTCACATTATTTTAGTAGAATAATCGGAAAGGTAATTTCTATTATATATGGAACCAAATATGCTATTCTTATAGTTGGGTAATAATATAGGAAAGGATGGGATTTTAGATGAAAATAGGCTGGATTGGACTAGGAAATATGGGAAGACCAATCGCTACAAATCTGATAAAAGCTGGCTTTGCAGTGAATGTTTATAATCGCACTGCTGCTAAAGGAGAAGCGCTTGTTAAACAAGGAGCGACACAAGCAGAAAATCTGCAAGAATTAGTGAAAAAAAGCGATGTTATTTTTACAATGGTTTCAGATGATGCGGCAGTTAAAAGTTTGTATGTCGATAATAATCTTTTTGAAATGGCAGAGTCAGGAAAAATCTTTATAGATATGAGTACCGTTTCTCCTAAAACATCCAATGAATTATTTGAAGCTGCCAAAAAAGCGGATCTATCCTTTTTAGATGCCCCCGTTTCAGGCAGTGTGCAGCCTGCAAAAGAAGGGAATTTAATTGTATTGGTCGGTGGAGAAGAAGAAACCTATCAACAAGTGAAAGCTTTATTTGAACCAATGAGTAAGTTATCCCTCTATCTAGGAGAAACGGGTTCTGGAAGCAATGCGAAATTAGCGATTAATTTATTATTAGGCATTACAGTGCAGGGGATAGCAGAGTCTGTCTTATTTGCACAAAATCAAGGCATAAAAACAGAGGATATGCTAACCATTATTTCTGAGAGTGCGGTCGGAACAGCTATTTCAAAAATGAAGACACCAAGTATATTGCATAATGAATTTCCCGCTGCTTTTGCATTAAAGCATATGGCAAAAGATTTGCGTCTTGCCAGCGAAGCAGATGCATTATTACCAATCGGAGAATCCGCCAATAAAACGTTTCAAGATGCATTTGCAAACAATTTAGGTGATAAAGATGTTATGGCAGTAATAGAGCAGTTACAGAAAAAATAATAATGGAAGAGCATAAACACGCTTGCTGCCTGTTTCTGAAAAATAATGTGTAGATAAAAACGCTTGGGAAAAATGTCCAAGCGTTTTTTAGATGGGTAGAATTAGGATGAACGCTAGTTAGCCTATCATAAGCGGAAGATAAGCCAATGAAGAAATTCGACTTGTCCTTTTTACAGGATTTTTTGAACAGCTTCTATTAGAATGCTCCTGAACCTCCGCCGCCTCCACCTACACCGCCACCACCGCCACCGGTGTAAGAACTAGAGTCACCACTGCCACTGCTATTGTTCAGTGTTTTATCTACTAGTTTATTGGCATCATAAAAATTAGTGGAAGCAAGCGTACCAAAGTAATAGATTGTGAAGATATCCATACTAAAATAATTTGTAGTTGGTTGTGATAGATTTATTTTTGGAAATGCAACTGATTTACCTAATGCTTCATTTTTGCGAGTAATGTCTTTATCGTTTAAGCCAAGTCCATAAATATATATACGAATTCGCTCATCCTCTGAAAGCTTTTCCCATTCGCTTTTTGTTATTTGATTAAAATTATTTTGCAAAGCTTTCCATTGATACAAAAGTTCTAATCCCTTATAAGTTTTGGGACGATAGAAAAGGGAAAAAGCAAGAGCTACAATGATGAATAGGATTGCTGCAAATAATAAACCGAATAATTTATAACTAGGAAAATAGTATAAAAACGGTAGCACAGGAAGCAGCATGAAAACAAAAAAACAATTAATTTTTGTGTTTTTTTCATATAATGCATGTTCGGTAAGTTCCTGTTTGATTGCATGCTTCCATTTTATTTGATGGAAATGATAGTTTTGATGATTTTGCTCTTTATTAATATATAGCTTTAAATCGTTAAAGTTAAATATTCCTTTTTTACCAACCTTGAAAAACAAAAAATCGATTAATAGTTGTTCGTGTTTTTTTAAATTCTTTTGTTGATTAACTAATCGAAAGGAATTTTCTTCTGTTTTTTCGATAATCCCTTTTCTTAATAAGTCTAATAAAGCAGCTCCCATTGCTTCAGCAGGCAACTGACTTTGATTAGTATAAAAAATGGTGGCAGGGAGAGTCATGATTTGGTTGGGAACAGTGAAAGAGGTAGATATATTCCGCAAAATATCTGCTTTTTTATTTCGCTGCTTTAAAAAGAGAAGATACATGGAACCAAAAAGAATGATAAATAAAACGGAAAGTCCTATATTTCCAAACAAGGAAGTTCTCTCTTGTTCTTTTTTGTAAAGCGCTGCATCCTCTATCATTTTATTTTTTTCGGAAAGGAAACTCTCCTTCATTGATTTTTGCTGAATATTTTGTGAGGCAGGAAATAAATTAGCATCATAAGCCACACGAATATCACCGTTTTCCTCTGAAGGAACTTCTCCTAGGTTAAATAAGACAGAACCATTAGGCATTACTTTTTCTGTACCAAAAGCTTGGTCATACCCTAATGCAATCACATCGTTTGTTGCAGAAGGGGGATGAATGGTTATGGAAAGGTTATCGTAAGTGGATTGATTTCTGTTATCAAAAAATGGCCAATAAAACTCGGCAGTATCTGAATACACATCGACGCCGTTTTTTATTGTATAAAAAAGATTAATAACAATTACTTCATCAGATCCTTTTCGATAAATGCGGTACACATTTTTATCTTTTTCCACCTTTAACGATTTTCCGTTTTCTTCTGCTCGGAAATTGGCAATAGAAGTTCCGTTCTTCGCAAAAATCTCTCTTGTTATTCCATTAAAATCACCATTGAAAGAATAGGTTTGCGTTTCCTGTACTTCTACATTTCCATCTTTTTGTAAATTAGCTTTGATTTTCATATCGTTAATTGAATATTCCACGGCCAGTCCGGTCTTTGGAAAAAGAAGAAAAATCATAAGTATTGCTAATGGAATGAAGATGAATTTTTTCATTTTCTAACACCTCCTATTAACCATATACGCAAATAGACAGGAAAAGTTTCAAAATTTCCTCTGTTTTCCTTTTTCAGCTAATGGGATTTTAGAAGAAGGCAGGGCGATTATGTAGAAAGCGGTGGAAGTTAGAAGAACAAGGTAAAAAGAAAGCATGTTTACAAAAAGGAAGAAAACTCCATTGATGTAAACCATGCTTTCATCATAAAAATCTTTGTTAATCATTCTTAGAAGAGGATTCATTTTTCTCTTGGTAAGGAAAAAGGGAATGAACGATGATGCTTTTACGCCAATTGCTGCTCGGCGAATTCCCGATAAAGGTCATGTGATTGAATTAATGTGTGGTGTGTACCTATTCCTGTCACTTCGCCTTTTTCAATAAAAATAATTTTGTCCGCATCGACGATAGTTGATAAGCGATGGGCAATGACAAATGTTGTTCTACCTTGCATTAAACGACTTAACGCCTGCTGTACAATGCCTTCTGATTGACTGTCCAAGCTTGCAGTTGCTTCATCCATCATCAAAATTTTTGGATCTCGTAAAAAAGCTCGTGCAATGGCAATCCGCTGTCTTTGTCCGCCGGAAAGCTTCACACCTCTTTCGCCAACTTCTGTATCCATGCCTTTTGCAAAGGAGCGGATAAATCCATCGGCATATGCCATTTCAGCAACTTCCCATAATCTCTCATCAGTGATGGTATGCAAATTTTGCAGTCCGTAGCATAAATTTTCTCGAATAGTACCTGCCATCATGGCGCTTTCTTGTGATACATAACCGATTTGACTGCGCCAAGATGCAAGCGACAGTTGATTAATAGGAGTGTCGCCAATTTTTATTTCGCCATTAGTAGGTTCGTAAAATCTTTCTAATAATCCAAACATAGTCGTTTTTCCACCACCGCTTGGACCTGCAAATGCAATCATTTCACCAGGGTGGGCATCGAATGAAATGTTTTTTAAAACAGATTCATCCTCCTCATATCCAAAAGAAACATTTGCTACAGTAATAGGCTCATTTGCTATATTGACATCTAAGCCTTCTTGTCCTTTTTCTAACGGCAGTTCCAATATGCTGATCATACGCTCTGTAGCACCTTTTGCTTTTTGCAATTGGGTAAAAAACATGGCAAAGGATGTAATAGGAAAAATAATCTGAAATAAATACAGTAAAAACGCAATAAGGGTTCCGGTTGACATTTCTCCATTTGCGACCCGTATTCCGCCATATCCGATAATAACTACAATCACAATCATGACGACAAAATACATGGTAGGAGCAACCATCGCAAAAATTCTGGATTCTTTTAATCCGTAACCCAACAGTTTGTTAATCCCATTCATTCCTTTTGCTTCTTCAACTGATTCCGCAGTTGATGCTTTCATTAAGCGGATTTCAGAAAGGGTTTGTTGTGTATCTCCTGTGAAATTGGCTGTTTCATCCTGTAAACTACGGGAGATTTTTGCCATTTTTTTGCCGAGTGGAATCATGACCGCCATGGTAATAGGAACAGAGATTAACATGAGCAATGTCATTTTCCAATCCATAATAAATAAAATAATAAGAGCCCCAATGATAGATATCAACCCGGAAATAAACTGGGGGAAGTGTTGGGAAATTAAATCTTTTACAATGCCAGTGTCATTGACAATTCTGCTGACGGATTCTCCGCTTTGCTGTTTATCAAAGTAGCTAACTGGAAGGCGAATGAGTTTCAGCCACATTTTTTCTCGTAGATGAGCTACGATTTTTTGACCAGCGGCTGCAAGTAAATAGGTGGACACCCCACTAATAAGTGCTTGTGCAATAAAAACGGATCCAATTAGAATCATAAAGGGAATGCTTAGGGATGCTACTGAAAATCCATCAACTAGATTTTTTGTAAGCAAAGGGATGGACAGTCCAACTAATGTGGTGATAATGCTTGTGAGTAAGCCGATCGTAATTGTTAGTTTAGGAATGTTTGCTGATAATAGTAGTGCAATGAATGCTTTGAGTCCTGTTTGTTGTTTTTTCAAAAATGTAATTCTCCTTTAGTTTTTGTATTGGCTACCCTGAAAAGAGGCTTTGGCTCTTTCGAATAGTCCACAGCCGGAATACACTTCGCTTTCCATGGGGCGGGCGCCGAGCCTGTCCCGCAAATCCCATAGGAGTCTCCGGCTGCTCCCTGCTTATAAACTTAAGAAACTTGCTTGTTCTCATGGGCAATAGTGCAAATTTGTTTGCATGGGTGGCTACCCTGAAAAGAGGGTTCCTTACACTCTCAATTAGTCCGCAGTCAGAATACACTTCGCTTTCCTGCGGGCGAGCGACGAGCCTCCTCGCTGCGCTGCGGGGTCTCGTCTTTCTCGCATTCCCTATTTGTGGAATAGGGTGTATTCTCTTATCATTGTGTTATCTGAAAATAATTGTATAGGGTCTTATGTGTTGTTTCAACTGAGAGCATAGGTAAAAGGAATAATAAATTTTTTGCTTCTTTTTATGAAAGAATGTTTTTGGAAAGATATATGTCTTTACGGTTTAGATGAAGGTTGTATCTATCTTTAATAAGAGGCATTTCTACTATGTTTATAGGGTGATTTGATTCTTTTGACCGCTCTAAATTTAATTGTTACTATGAGAGCGAGGTGAAGAGAATGAATACTACATTTCAAGCTGTAGTTGTAGATAAAATAGAAGATAATTTTTCTGTAAAGCTAAAAGAGGTAACGATAGATGATTTATCGGAGGGAGAGGTGGTAATAAAAGTCCATTATTCTGGCATTAACTATAAGGATGGGCTTGCTAGTACGGAAAATGGAAGAATAGTAAGATCTTATCCACATATTCCTGGCATTGATTTAGCAGGAGTGGTTGTGTCTTCTGAAGATGAACGTTTTAAAGAAGGAGATAAAGTTCTCGCAACAAGCTATGAAATTGGCGTGTCTCATAGTGGTGGCTATAGCGAATATGCACGGATTCCTGCTGATTGGATTGTGCCATTGCCAGAGGGACTATCTTTAAAGGAAGCAATGATATTTGGAACAGCAGGATTTACAGCTGCTCTGTCTGTGCAACGACTAGAGGATAATGGGTTAACACCTGAAAAAGGAAAAGTACTTGTAACCGGATCTACTGGTGGTGTGGGCAGCTTTGGTGTTGCTATGCTTTCGAAACTAGGATTCAATGTTGTGGCAAGCACAGGAAAAAAAGATGAAGATTATTTAACAAAACTTGGGGCAAAAGAAATTATTTCAAGAGATGATGTGTATAATGGAACAGTAAAAGCGCTGGGCAAGCAGCTCTGGGCAGGGGCAATTGATCCTGTTGGAGGTAAGTCTTTGGCAGCTATAATTAGTAAAATAAACTATAAAGGATCGGTTGCAGTCAGTGGATTAACTGGTGGAGGAGAAGTGCCTACAAGTGTATTCCCATTTATATTGCGCGGGGTAAATTTGCTTGGAGTGGATTCAGTTTATTGTCCCATGGAAGATCGCAAGAAAATATGGGAACGGTTAGCTGCTGATTTGAAGCCAGCTGATTTATCTGACTTTGTATATCAAGAAGTATCACTAGTTGAATTGCCAGATGCACTGCCAGTTATTTTAACCGGTAAAGTAAGAGGCAGAACGATTGTATCTCTTTAAAAATAGTGCTGGAAATGTAAGAACCCTCTTTTTAAAAAGGGGGTATTTTCTTACGTACCTTTTTCAGGAGACAAAGTTGTTTTCTTTTTGAGTAAAGGAATATGTGAAAAGAGATTATTGTAATTAGATTTGTAGTAAGTTGGAGAAACGTTTTGAAAATAATTTGGTATACAAAAAACACTCAAAATATTAT
>JBDNRM010000170.1:0-9820 GCA_047718615.1 Bacillus sp. (in: firmicutes)
GTATTAGATAAACAAGCTGTTTTATTACCAAAATAGCTTGTTAAATCGAAAAATATAAAAAAATTCTGAAAAAAAGTTGTAAATACAGAATTTAATGGTACTATATTGTTATAGGTAAAGAAAATACTATATAAAACAAAAGGGAGCGAACAAAATGGAAATCAAACCAATGATTAGTGAAATTAAACAAAAGATAGATGCAGCTGGAGGTCTTAAAGCAGTTTATTTTGTAGCATGTGGTGGATCCCAAGCAGCAATTTATCCAGCAAATTATTTAATGGAAAGCGAAGCAAAAAATATTGCAACAGGACTTTTTAATAGCAACGAGTTTGTACATAGAACACCAGCATCATTAAATGAACAAACTATTTGTATCATTTGCTCACTAAACGCTACACCTGAAACAGTAGAAGCAGTAAAAGTAGCAAATGCTAAAGGTGCAATTACTATTGCTATGACAGGTTCTCCAGACACGTTAATGGCGCAAACCGGTCAATATAAAGTAGTTTATTCTAATGGTGATAATCAAGTTTATTCTCAAGCAAACCAAGCGTATGCTTTAAAATTAGGTTTTGAAATTCTTCACCAATTTGAAGAATATGAAAATTATGATGCTGCAATGAATGCATATGATAAAATCGATGGAATTATTGATGCTGCTAAAACCAATCTATTGCCACAGGCTGAAGCATTTGCAAAAGAATTTAAAGAGGATGAAGTATTCTATGTATTGGGAAGCGGCCCACTTTACGGTACAGCATATACAATGGGTTGCTGTCACTTCATGGAGATGCAATGGAAACATGCAGTTGTGCTGAATTCAGGAGAATACTTCCATGGACCATTTGAAACAACAGATAAGGAAGTTGCAATGGTACTTTTGAAAAGCGTAGGCAGAACTCGCCCGATGGATGACAGAGCAGAAACCTTCTTAAGCCAGTATGCAGAAAGATTTATTATCATTGATGCAGAAGATGCAGAGGTAGATCAAATAGATCCAAGTGTTGCAGAATTCTTTAACTCCGTTGTCATGATTCCAATCGAACGCTACTTTGTGTATCAAATGTCCCTTGCGAGAAATCATTCAATGGATGACCGCAGATATATGTGGAAAGTTGCATATTAATTAATATTCCTACTAGACTAACTGAAAGAACAGCCTCCTAAGAATAAGTGAATGCTGTTCTTTCTTAGTATATTTATATTTTGCTCAGCAGGATAAAGATAAGATAGGAGCAGGCAATCAATTATGAAGAAGATTTCCATGTGGGTAATTATTGTCTATTTAAAGAATGATGTTACTATGTTTGAATTTACTACAGAAAACAAAGCAAGAAAAGCATTTGATGCTATTCAAGATGTTAAGATTCTTTCCGAAGTGGTCTATTATAATGATTCGGGTTTTACGTCTGATTCATATTTAGTAGGAGGGTTTAAATAAGGCGTTGAGATAAAATTGTTAAATTTGAGGTGGTGGGAAGAAGCACGTTAATGCGTGATAAAATATTGTGTTAGAAAATCTAACACAATATGTCAGAAAAATCAAAAAAGTTATTGACTAGGATTCGATATCGTAATATATTTATATATAACAAGTGATAACAAACTTAGAAAGTAATTGAAATTCTGATTTAAAAACAGAATTTTTTGTATTTAATAAAAGCTTTTAATAAGAGGAGTGGTAGTTTAATTAAAAGGATGGGATGTTAACTTCTTTTTGAGAAATTATAAAAAAGAAAAAAGTATCGGAAAACCAGAATAGAATTTTATGAAGTTTTATAAAAGCATATTACAGTTTTCTGTCTAGCATTTCTGTTTGAATAAATGAAAGTTTAAAGATACTTTGCAGGAAGGTGTACCATTATTTCAAAATATATTTATTGATTTTCACTTTATTAAAAGGTTGTGAGATTTGATGAAAATAGCAAATATGAACCTTCATTATCACAGATATTCATTGAAGTATTTTTTAGATTCAACAACGCGATTAGGGCTTAGGGCTATTGAGCTTTGGGGCGGTACTCCTCATTTATATGTAGATGATGTGAACTACCAGGAAATTTCTTCACTTTTAAAAGAGATTAAACAAAGAGAGCTAGAATTGATTTGTTTTACACCAGAGCAATGTGCATATCCAATAAATTTGTCCGCAGAAGATGAAACTTTTCGAAAAAGAAGTATTAACTACTTTAAACGATGTATACAAATAGCCAACTCATTAGAATGTTCTAATCTCCTAGTTACAGTTGGATATGGTTTATACAATGAACCGATTGAGGAAGCTTGGAGAAAAGGAAGAGAATCTTTGCAAATACTTGCAGGGGAAGCTGAAAAGGCAGGAATAACTTTGCTTTTAGAGCCATTGTCACGCTTTGGAAGCAACTTGGTTTATAATTTAAATACTTTGAAACAAATGTATCAAGAGGTAAATTCACCTAATTTAAAAGTGATGCTTGATACTATTCCTATGGTATTATCAGGTGATTCCATTGATGAATATGGGGCAGAATTTGGAGAAGATCTTAAACATATTCACCTGTTAGATGGAGATGGCCAAACAACAGCTCATCTTGCTTGGGGAGAAGGGAATTTTTCATTAGATTCTTTTATAGAAATCATTCAGAATATTCAGTATAATGATTATTTCACTTTGGAATTAATCGGACCAAAATACAATTGGGACCCGGAAGAAGCGACTAGGAAAAGTTTAATCCACATAAATAATTCTTTAAAAAGCAATTCAAAAGTTTAAATAATAGCAGTAAACATCCCTGTTATAAAAAGCAGGTAGTTATATAAAAAAAGAAAAGTGGGGGATTCATTTGAAAAAGAAAAAGATTTTAATAATGCTAGTTACTGTATTTATGCTGCTTTTAGGAGTTTTATCTGCATGTGGGAAAGAAGAAGCTAGTACAACGGAGAAAAAAGCAATAGCGACAGATTTGCCAGATTTGCCAAAGGAAATAAAAGATAGAGGAAAATTTGTAGTAGCTGTAAAAGTTGACTATCCACCATTAGGCTATCTAGATGAGGATGGTAAAAACGTCGGCTATGAAATAGATCTTGTAAAAAAAATGGCTGAATATGCTTTTGGTTCTGAAGATGCAGTTGAATATGTTCCAGTAAATGCTACAAACCGTATTCCATTTTTGCAATCAAAAAAAGTAGATTTTATTTCAGCGACATTAGGAATAACAGAAGAACGCAAGAAGGAAGTGGATTTTACTTCTAGCACATTTTACGCAGGGGCTGTAACAGTAGTTCCTAATAATAGCGATATTAAAAAGGTTTCAGATTTAGCTGGCAAAAAAGTAATTGTTATCAAAGGATCAACTGCATCTATCTACTTAGATGAAAATATTCCAACTGCTAAACAAATCAAAATAGAGAATAATTCAGACGCATTCCGTGCACTTAAGGATGGAAGGGCAGATGCTATACTTCATGATGCGGTTTTAATGTCAGAATTTATTAAAACAAATAAAGATTATGTGATGGTGGGAGATCAAGTAGCAGCTTCTCATATGGCGCAGGGTGTTCGAAAAGGCGATGATGAATTGTTAGCATTTTTAAATGCCTCTTTAGAAAAAATGAAAAAAGAAGATTACTATCAAACACTAGTAGAAAAATATATGCCAAGCATGGCAGACGCTACTTCTGATGGATTAATCCCAAGACCATAAAGGAGGAAATAAAATGATTGGAACTAAGCCTAAGTTATCTATTAAAAATCTACATAAGCACTTCGGGGAACTTTCAATTCTCCGAGGTGTGAGCTTCGATGTATATCCTCAGGAAGTAATCGTTATTATCGGGCCAAGTGGTTCAGGCAAAAGTACGCTGCTTCGATGTATAAATGGTCTTGAAAATATTAATGATGGTCAAGTTTTCCTTGATGAAAAGGATGAAATTGAATATACACCAGCAGCATTGCAAAAAGTTAGACAAAGAATTGGAATGGTGTTTCAAAGCTACAATTTATTTCCCCATATGACCGTAATGGAAAATTTATTATTAGCTCCTGTCAATGTTCAAAAGAAGTCAAAAAAAGATGTTATTCCTCAAGCAGAAGCATTATTAGAGCAAGTCGGGCTACTAGATAAAGCGAATAGCTATCCTTCGCAGTTATCAGGGGGACAGCAGCAGCGTGTAGCAATTGCAAGATCTTTAGTAATGAATCCAGAAGTACTACTGTTTGATGAAGTAACATCTGCTCTAGATCCAGAAAGAGTAAGAGACGTACTTGAAGTAATGAAAGACTTGGCCAAAAAGGGCACTACCATGATGATTGTAACACATGAAATGGGTTTTGCTAAAGAAGTGGGAGATCGCATTATTTTTATGGATCAAGGAGTAGTAGTAGAACAAGGCACTCCTAAGGAAATATTTGAGAATCCTAAAGAAGAGCGAACAAAACAATTTCTTCTAAATGCTATGTAAAAAAGAAAGGAGGTCTGCTAGATGGGCTTTGATATGTCCTATGTAATTAAAACATTTCCTATACTGCTCACAGGTCTTAAGTTAACTCTACTTTTAAGTGCTACTAGCATCATTTTATCCTTGATTATCGGGATAAGTGGTGCAGTAATTCGTACACTCAAACTACCTATTTTAACTCAAATTATTACCATATTTGTTGAGATTTTCCGCAATACACCACTGCTTGTACATGTTTTCTTTTTATATTTTGGACTTCCGGTTATTGGGATTAAACTTCCTGCTGTAGCTGTAGGGATTATTACTTTGACCTTATGGGGAGGAGCATATGCAGTCGAGAACTTTCGGGGAGGAACTAATGCAGTACAAAAAGGCTTGATAGAATCTGCACAGTCCCTTGGATTAAGCACTTTCCAAATCGTGCGACATATTATTGTCCCATTAGGATTTAGAATCAGTTTTCCGGCCTTTTCCAATACAGCTGTATCCCTTATAAAAAACTCAGCATATATGACGGGAATTGGTGTTGCAGAATTAACATTTATAGCAGTAGATAGAATGGCTTACGACTTTAAAACATATGAAATTTTAGTATCTATTGCTGTTATTTATTTGATTCTTATTTGGGGAACATCTTATTTGTTTAGCCGAATCGAAAAAAAATTAGATTTTAATAATAAAAAACCGGAAAGGGGGAGCAGCTTTGAAAAACTTCGAGTTTCTATTAGAAGGGTTAATGAAAACACTCCTTCTTAGTGTTTGTTGTATCATTATTGCACTTATATTAGGGGTAATAATAGGTGCTCTTCAATCAAGCAGGAAAAAGAATATTGTTTCTGTTCTAGCCAGAGGATATGCTGAATTATTCCGCGGTTTGCCTCTTGTTATTACTTTATTTATGGTATTCTTTATCCTTCCTGAGTTCGGTATACAAGTAAATAGTTTTATATCAGCAATGCTTGCTTTAAGTGTATGGAGCAGTGCCAATATTTCCATTGCTGTACGAGGGGCTATTCAATCAATTCCCCCTACACAAGTAGAAGCAAGTTTAGCATTAGGTTTAAGCAACTTTCAAACAATGCGATTTGTTATACTGCCGCAAGCTTTTAGGAGGGTGCTTCCTTCTATGATCAGTTTAATTTCAAATTTAATACAATCTACTTCTTTATCCGTGTTAATTGGAAATACTGATTTTCTAAAATCTGCTCAAATATTAATAGAAAGAGTGGAAATAATGGAAGGGGGAACTATTGCATTCCAAGTATATGCATTTGTAATTGTTGTATATTTCATTATTTGCTATCCATTATCAATATTAGCTAAAAAAATGGAAAAAAGAATGTCAGTAACACTTTAAACAAACTATCATGAATAAAGTTTAAATCTATATGTAAGCAGTCTTTTTAAGTAAGTAATGAATAATAGATTAGGATATGAATCTATCCTGCTTAAAAGTGTTCTCCTAACATCGGAGGGATTTTATGAAAGTAGTAATTCAAAAATACTACTTGCACATCTATAATTATTTTTTCTATATTGCCTATGCATGTTTTATGCCTTTTGTAGGCTACTGGTTTTCAGAAAGAGGGCTATCGGCATCACAAATTGGCTTGATTTTTTCTATAGGTCCGTTAGTAGGATTGATTATCCAGCCAGTGTTGGGAATGCTTATTGACTATTTTGGCATGACAAGGCTAATTCTGTTAGTAAGTACATTCCTAACTCCCTGGATAGCGCTATGCTATAAATTTATAGATTCCTATTTTCCGTTATATATTTTGGTGTCGGTTTTCTTAGCTGTTTTTTCCTCTACGATTATGCCAATTGTTGATGCCATGACTGTTCGCCATGCTAAATTGCACTCTTTAAGCTATGGAATAATCAGGGTGTTAGGCTCTATTAGTTTTGGCCTTGCAGTCACGCTTTTAGGCACTGTTTATAATCATATTGGAATTTCAAAAATGTTCATACTGTATATAGCAACAATGATGTTTGTTTGTTTTTTAACATTCTTTATTTACGATGAAGAAAAAGTAAAGAAAGGGAAGCGGAAGAAGCAAGGGCTATGGAAAGACATTATCTCACTGATTAAAGAACCAAACTTTTTGCTTTTTTTAATTCCTGTATTTATGACATCGATTGGCCCACAAATGAACAATGCATTTTTCTCTGTTTATATAGGTAGCTTTGGAGAAGAAATGGCTAGTAAATTAGGTGTTTTATATGCTGTTGCAACATTAACCGAAATTCCTTTCTTCATTTTTTCTGGATGGTTCCTTAGAAAATTTGGATATGTTTTTACTCTTTCATTTGTTTCTCTTGCAGGAGTTTTACGCTGGTTTATTTTATCTTTAGAGCCGCCCTTCGCAGTAATATTACTTAACCAATTATCTTCAGGAATAACTTATGCTTTATATATATCAGCTGGCATTAATTATGCTTATGATATAAGCCCAGAAGGCATGAAAACCACTGCCCATTCTTTGTTTATAGTAGTGTATGTGAATATTGCCGGCATTATTGCTAGTAATGTTGGTGGATGGTTAATTGAATTAGGAGGATATACTCTTTTGTTTCAATTGGCTTCTATTATGAGTTTTTTAGGAGTTATTGGATTTTTAGGACTTGGTAAATTTACTAGCTTATCTATTTTAAATAATAAACAATAAATGCAGTGTGAATAGGTAGAAAGAGTTCTTTATTTCAAAGACACCTCTTGGATGGAAATAAATAATTATTAAAAGGAGCAAACCCTATGTCCACTAAATCAGCCAGAATTGAATATGATTTTCTTGGAGAAATGAAGGTTCCAAAGGATGCCTACTATGGAATACAAACAATGAGAGCTGTTGATAATTTTCCTATTAGTGGCTATAGATTAGATAAAAGTTTAATTGTTTCTTTGGCAATGGTAAAAAAAGCGACGGCATTATCTAATATGAAAACGAATCGACTTCCTTCCTATATAGGAAATGCTGTTGTTCAAGCGGCCGATGAAATTATTAAAGGACGATGGCATGATCAGTTTATAGTTGATCCAATTCAAGGTGGTGCAGGAACATCCATCAATATGAATGCAAATGAAGTCATTGCAAATCGGGCGATTGAATTGCTTGGAGGACAAAAGGGAGATTATGCTATAGTCAGTCCTAATTCTCATGTTAATATGTCTCAATCTACTAATGATAGTTTTCCAACTGCTATACATTTGGCCACTTTAGTCCAAATTAATAAACTGTTGATTACCATGAATGAACTGATTAAGGCATTTCAATCGAAGGCTTTAGAGTTTAATAGTGTGTTAAAAGTAGGGAGAACACATCTTCAGGATGCTGTTCCGATTAGACTAGGACAGGAATTTGAGGCGTTTCGCTGTGTTTTGTCTAGAGATATAAAAAGAATTGAAAAAACAAAAGAAAATCTATTTGAAGTTAATATGGGAGCAACAGCGGTTGGAACAGGTTTAAACGCTGATCCGGAATATATTCAAAATGTAGTTATACAGTTGAGAGAAATTAGCGGCTTTCCATTGGCTGCTGCAAAGCACCTTGTTGATGCGACCCAAAATACGGATGCATATACGGAAGTTTCCGCTTCTTTAAAGATTTGTATGCTTAATATGTCAAAAATAGCAAATGACATAAGGCTAATGGCATCCGGTCCGAGAGCTGGATTTGGGGAGCTTATTCTTCCAGCTAGACAGCCAGGTTCTTCCATAATGCCAGGGAAAGTTAATCCTGTTATTTGTGAAGTGGTTAATCAAGTCGCTTTTCAAGTAATAGGAAATGATCATACTATTTGCCTTGCATCTGAAGCAGGTCAATTAGAATTAAATGTGATGGAACCTGTAATGGTGTTTAATTTGCTGCAGTCTTTGTCTATGATGAACCAAGCATTTACTGTGTTTCAAAAGCATTGTCTAGAGGGGGTAAGGGCTGATAAGGAAAGATGTGCTGCCTTTGTAGAACAAAGTGTGGGCATTATTACTGCTTTAAATCCCTATGTAGGTTATGAAAAGGCAGCAGCTATTGCACATGAGGCTATTGCTGCTGGCAAGTCAGTTCGTGATTTATGCTTGGATAAAAAGGTGTTAAGCGAAGAAGAGCTGGATATTATTTTGAATCCATTGCGTATGACAAAACCTGGAATTATAGAAAGAGAAACTAGCAAAGTTTAAAAATAAATTGTAAGAATATTTTTTAAAAATGATTGACTTCGTTTTCTTTAGATGTTATAACTTATAATATAATAACATATAATAACATATGAAAAAATAAGAGGAGGAATTTTAAATGTCTATTTCGAATATTACCGTTTCAGCTCAAGCGCAAGTGAAGGAAGTTTTAAATGCATATAAGGAAAGAAATATTGACCGAGTATTTTTAGTAGCATGCGGCGGATCCTCTGCTTTGATGTATCCAAGTAAATACTTTATTGATCGTGAGTCAGATAAGATTACAGCAGAAGTATTTAACTCCAATGAATTTATTTACCGCAATCCGAAAACATTAGGAGAAAATGCTTTAGTTATATTATGTTCACATAAGGGGAAAACACCAGAAACAACAGAGGCTGCTAAGTTTGCTAAAAGCAAAGGAGCATTGACTGTATCTCTTATGTATGTAGATCATGCTCCGCTCGGAGATGAATCAGATTTTATAGTAAATTACAGTTGGGCGCCAGCAGGACAGTTGGATCCTCATCCAGAAATCATGAACTATGCTATTCTTTATCAATTATCGATGGGGCTGCTATACGTAAAAGAAGATAATAAAAAATATGAAAAATTGTTGAATAGCTTAAATAATCTTGGCACTGTATTTGAAAAAGCGAAGATCCAATGTGCAGATAAAGCAAAAGCGTATGCTAATCTATATAAAGATGAAAAAGTTATTTATACAATGGCTAGTGGCTCCAACTATGGAATTGCATATTCTTTCGCTATCTGTATTTTAATGGAAATGCAATGGATTCATTCTCATGCCATCCATGCGGGAGAGTTCTTCCATGGACCGTTTGAAGTACTTGATAAAGATGTTCCATTTATCCTTTTAATGGGTCTAGATGAAACTCGTCCAATGGAAGAAAGAGCACTAACATTCTTACAAGAACATGGGGAAAAATTATTAATACTAGATGCTAAAGATTTAGATTTAACTGGTATAGATGAAGAAATGAAACAATATATTGCGCCACTTGTTTTAAACTTTGTCTTAAGAGAATATGCCGTGGCAATATCCAAGGTAAGAAACCATCCATTAGAAACAAGAAGATATATGTTTAAAGTTCCTTATTAAGAAATAACAACACCCAAAACCTCACTTCCAATTGGAAATGAGGTTTTTAATTACTATAAATAAAGACTTGTGTACCAGTATATTAA
>JBDNRM010000171.1:0-9568 GCA_047718615.1 Bacillus sp. (in: firmicutes)
AACCTCCGACCCTCTGATTAAAAGTCAGATGCTCTACCAACTGAGCTAATGGCTCGTTATTTGCTTTGTTAAATTGTCATTTGCGACGCTTTTTATAATATCATAGGTTTCAAATAAAAAGCAATAGTTAATTTGATTTTTTTATCAAACTAGCATATTTTTTTTATGAGCTTTAAAATAATATTTTTAAAGCCCGTAAAAAAATGTCTAAATAAAGGAGAACATCCCTTATTTAGACATCCTATCCGTTTAAATTAATATTGTCTCCAAGGACTATGCACAACATTTGTTTGTGTACGATCCGGTCCAACAGAGAAAATAGAAAGCGGGATACCAGTAAGCTGTGCTACTCTTTCTAAGTAGTGACGAGCATTTGCCGGAAGCTCATTTAAAGACTTGCAGTTCGTGATGTCTTCAGTCCAGCCTGGAAGCTCTTCATACACAGGTTCACACTGCGCCAACGTTTTTAAACTAGCAGGGAACTCCTCGATTATTTCTCCATTAAACTTGTATGCTACACAAATTTTTAATGTTTCAATTCCAGTTAATACATCAATTGAATTTAAAGAAAGATCTGTTATTCCACTAACACGGCGTGCGTGACGAACTACAACACTATCAAACCAGCCAACACGTCTTGGTCTGCCAGTGGTTGTTCCATATTCGCGGCCAACTTCTCTTATTTGATTTCCAATTTCATTCACTAATTCTGTTGGAAAAGGTCCGTCTCCCACTCTTGTTGTATAAGCTTTTGATACACCAACAACATGTTTGATTTTAGAAGGTCCAACACCAGAACCAATTGTTACTCCACCCGCTACTGGGTTAGAAGAGGTAACAAATGGATAAGTACCTTGATCAATATCTAGCATAACTCCTTGTGCACCTTCAAAAAGAACACGGCGGCCATCATCTAGTGCATCATTTAATACAACAGATGTATCGCAAACATATTGTTTAATTTGTTGGCCATATTCATAGTATTCATCAAGAATATCCTCTATTTTAAAACCATCTGTTTCATAAATGCGTTCTAATAATCGGTTTTTCTCTGCTAAGTTTCGAATTAATTTTTCTTCAAACACTTCTCTGTCTAATAAATCAGCCATACGAATTCCAATTCTTGCAGCCTTGTCCATATATGCAGGGCCAATTCCCTTTTTCGTTGTGCCAATTTTATTAGCGCCTTTGCTTTCTTCTTCCACTTCATCTAATTTCAGATGATATGGCAAGATAACATGTGCACGATTGCTGATTCGAAGATTGTCCGTTGTAATACCACGATCATGTAAATACTTTAATTCTGTGATAATTGCCTTTGGATCAACAACCATTCCATTACCAACTACACAGATTTTTTCACTATAAAAAATTCCAGAAGGAATTAAATGCAATTTGTATGTTTCACCATTAAACTTAATTGTATGTCCTGCATTATTACCGCCTTGGTAACGTGCAATCATTTCCGCATTCTCAGATAAAAAGTCTGTAATCTTTCCTTTTCCTTCGTCTCCCCATTGAGTTCCTACCACCACTACTGATGACATATCCAAGCACCTCCAAAGGTTACTATTATATTTTATATTCTTTATCAAACATAACTATTTTATCAAAATTTTAAGGCAAAAGTCAATAAAACACGAACAATCAATTTAATACTGTATTTTATGTTCGTAATTACTCTACTAATATAGTTATATAGCAAAGGGTTTGTAAAGACAAAATATTCACATATTTTAAAGCGAAGCACAGGGCGCCTTATTTAGCCTCGTAGAAAAATGTTCTCCTGCATAAAAAAGAGGGACCAATTGTATCCACTTTGATTAGAAAAACCAAATCGTTTTTTATCCTTATAAAGAATCTTAAATCAAATTTTAACTAGCCCTCCCCTCTCCTTTAAAGAGAGAGAAGAGGGGCCAATTGCATATTTTAATGAATTATGCGCCAGGTGGCATGCCTGCATCATCAAAGCGCCGTTCTAAATTAACAAATTTATTATATTCTTTCACAAAAGCAAGCTGAACAGTTCCAGTTGGTCCATTACGCTGCTTGGCAATTATTATTTCAATGATATTTTTGCTTTCCGATTCTTTATCATAATAATCGTCACGATATAAGAAGGCCACAATATCTGCATCCTGCTCAATACTTCCCGATTCACGAATATCTGACATCATTGGGCGTTTATCTTGGCGCTGCTCTACGCCACGAGATAGCTGGGATAATGCGATAACAGGAACCTGTAATTCCCTAGCTAGCGCTTTTAAAGAACGGGAGATTTCCGATACTTCCTGTTGTCTATTTTCTCCTGATCTGCCGCTCCCTAGAATCAATTGCAAATAATCGATTAAGATCATTCCTAGCCCATGCTCTTGTTTTAAGCGACGGCATTTTGAACGAATATCGTTAATTTTAACCCCTGGAGTATCATCAATAAATATTCCAGCGTTTGATAAACTTCCCATTGCCATCGTTAATTTTCCCCAGTCCTCGTCCGTTAAGGAGCCTGTACGAAGACGCTGTGCATCAATATTTCCCTCTGCACAAAGCATACGCATAACAAGCTGCTCCGCTCCCATCTCTAAACTGAATATCGCAACATTTTCCTGCGTCTTTACAGCTACATTTTGTGCAATATTTAAAGCAAATGCTGTTTTACCAACAGATGGACGAGCTCCAACAATGATAAGGTCATTTCGCTGGAATCCTGCGGTCATCTTATCAAGCTCTGCAAAGCCTGTTGCAATACCAGTAATATCTCCACTGCGATTATGCATTTCCTCAATATTATCATATGTGCGGACCAATACATCCTTTATGTTATGAAAGGCACCGGCATTTTTACGCTGTGCTACTTCTAAGATGCTTTTTTCTGCTTCCCCCAGCAAAGCTTCCACTTCGTCTTCCCGGGTAAACCCATCTTGTGCAATTCCTGTCGCCGTGCGAATCAATCTGCGAAGCAATGATTTTTCTTCGACGATTTTTGCATAATATTCTATATTGGCAGCCGTTGGGACAGAACCTGCCAGTTCACTTAGATAACTAACTCCCCCAGTATCCTCTAAATTATTCCCTGCAGCCAATTCTTCTGTTACCGTAATTAAATCCACTGCTTTGCCTTGATCATTAAGCTTGAGCATAACAGAGAAGATACGTTGATGCGAACCACGGTAAAAATCTTCAGGTATAAGGATTTCAGAAGCCATTGTTAAGCTTTGTGGTTCTAAAAAAATCGCTCCAAGCACTGCTTGCTCTGCCTCAATATTTTGCGGTGGAACTCTATCTGTTAATACTTCACTCATCCTAGAAAACCTCCTTTATATGGAAAAGGGTCAGAGTTGCGCCAACCTTATTGAAAAAACACGCGCTTTAAAAAATTGGAACCTGTTTATTTTCATTCTTCATCGAGCAAATTTGTTTGTATGGATATCTATCTGTAGATGTTTACTCATTTGTATATATTAGTGAAGAATCATTCTCCAATGACGTTATTTAGAAAAGGAAACTCTTCGTCAAATCATTCATTCTACTTATTACGCTTAAATGAAAAAATGTGACCAGTTTTACCTGCATCACATTTTTTCGGAACTATTCTATTCTAACATTTTTATAGAGAAATGGTACTTCCAATATTAGCTTAATTCTTTCACATGTACATTAAGTGTTGCTGTTACTTCTTGATGAAGTTTCACAGGTACTTTTGTATAGCCTAATGAACGAATAGCATCTGGCAGTTCAATCTTACGTTTATCTACTTTAATTTTATTTTTTTTATTTAACTCTTCGGCAATTTGTTTACTTGTAATAGAGCCAAATAACCGACCGCCTTCACCAGATTTAGCAGTAAGCTCTACTGTAATCTCTTCAAGCTTTTCTTTTAATTGTTTTGCTTCCTCTAATTCTTCAATTGCCAGTTTTTCTTCCTTTTTCTTTTGCGCATTTAACGTACTAACCGCACTTGTATTTGCTTCCACTGCTAATCCTTGTTTCAGTAAAAAATTATTGGCATATCCATCTGCAACATTTTTTACTTCTCCCTTTTTGCCTCTTCCTTTAACATCTTTTAAAAATATTACTTTCATTCTGATTTTCTCCCTTCAAAGTATTCATCAATGGCGCCTTCAAGCATTGATTCTACTTCTTCTATTGTCATATTGGTTAGTTGTGTTGCGGCATTGGTTAAATGTCCTCCGCCTTCCAAACTTTCCATAATTAATTGCACATTTATATCTCCTAAGGAACGAGCGCTTATACTAATCAGTCCGTCTCCTCGATGAGAAATAACAAAGCTTGCAATGATTCCATCCATAGTGAGCAAGGTGTCTGCTGTTTGTGCAATTAGTACGCCATCATAAATTTCGTTGTTTTTTGCTTTTGCTATGGCAATACCAGGCTTATAGAACTTTACGCTTTGGATTAGTTTTGCACGCTTGACATAATTATCAATATCTTCTTTTAAAAACTTTTGTACTAGAACGGTATCTGCTCCTTGACCTCTTAAATAAGAAGCTGCATCAAACGTTCTTGCTCCAGTCCTTAGAGTAAAACTTTTCGTATCCACTATAATTCCAGCTAATAATGCCGTAGCCTCTAACATCTCAATTTTAACATTTTTCGGTTGATATTCTAGTAATTCGGTCACAAGCTCAGCAGTAGATGATGCATATGGCTCCATATAGACTAGTAACGGGTTCTCAATAAACTCTTCCGCTCGTCTATGATGATCTATTACCACAACATCTTCAATTTTATTTAGCAATCGTTCATCAATAACCAATGACGGTTTATGTGTATCCACAATCACTAATAATGTATCTTCTGTTGCCATTTCTAGCGCTTGTTCTGGTGTAATAAATTTTTTAAATAATGTTTCTTGTCTTTTTATTTCTCCTACAAGCCGTTTTACGCTATTATCAATTTCTTGGAAGTTTACGACAATAAATCCTTCCTTTTGATTCATCTGCGCCACTTTTTGTATCCCTATAGCTGCGCCTATTGCGTCCATATCAGGGTTTTTATGCCCCATGATAATAACCTTATCGCTCGCTATAATTAACTCCTTAAGGGCGTGTGAAATGACTCGTGCCCTTACCCTTGTTCGTTTCTCGACAGGATTCGTTTTGCCGCCATAAAATTTGACTTTTCCATTTGTTTGCTTAATAGCAACTTGATCTCCGCCTCTTCCTAAAGCTAAGTCAAGACTGGATTGAGCAATCGTTCCAAGCTCTGGCAAAGAAGATACCCCAGAACCAACGCCTATACTTAATGTTAAAGGCACATTCTGTTTCGACGTCATTTCTCTGACATCATCTAATATGGTAAACTTGCCCTTTTCAAGGTTTTGCAATATATGCTCATTAAATATTGCTATAAAACGATCAGAAGATATTCTTTTTAACAGCACACCATTATCTGTTGCCCATTTGTTTAAAATAGAAGTTACGCTGTTATTTATACTGCTCCTTGTTTGATCATCCATACCTTGTGTTAAATCATCATAATTATCTAGAAATATAATAGCGATTGCAGATCGTTCATCTTCATATAACTTTTCAATTTCTGTTTGCTCGGTCACATCAAAAAAGTAAAGAAGTCGTTCTTCCCGTTTATGAATGACACGAAATTTACGCTCATGCAACGTAATAATTTCTGTTTCTACTTCTTGCTTTATTAATGGTATGACGGATGGAGCTACATCATACAATGATCTCCCAACAAGGGTATCCTCGGTAAAACAGGATGCTAAAAAGGGATTTGTCCATTCGATATAATATTCATCATTTATCAGCATGATCCCTATTGGCATTTCCATTAATGCCTCTTCTCCTACCTTCTTTACCCGGTAAGAAAGAGTGGTTATATATTCTTCCGTTTCTTTCCTTTGTCGTATATCCATTCTTAAAATAAAATAAAAAGGAAGAACAGAAAAAACTAATCCAATTAAGGAAAAAAACCAATTATAATAGGAGAGGATACCAAGAAGGATCATTGTTATACCAATTAAACAAATTAATGGATATCTAAGTGATCCTTTTTCTAAAAACGCAGGCATTTTTTTCAACTCCTAATAAAATGTCATTTTTAATTACTTCATTCGTTTACGATAGAAAAATTTTCGCCAATCTAAACCTAAATCAATAATACCAAGTATTTTTAACAAAAATGAAAAGGTAGGGTTCAAAAATAGAAAGATCGTTATAATGATTGTAATACCTTTTGGTACATCATATTGAAAGCATATGAAAAAAAGAAAAGATATTCCCTGTAAAACGATCAGCAATTGTAGTATGTAAAAAACATTTATAAACACCGTGTACATAATTGTGTTTTCCTCCATAGGAACAAAAAAAGAAATTCCAATTGCACCTAAGAAAATCCATAGTATGTAATGAGGCAATCTCCATAATCGAATAGGCAGCCAAGGCTCTGTTTGAATGCCAAATCGTTTAATAATTGGAACTGAAACGGCTTGAATCACGAAAACAGAAAGAAGAGAACCTATCATTATAGCACTTGGAATAATAAACTTAATCGCTTTAACAGCAGCATCTAATTGGTCGATCGCTTTTTGCGATTCATTTTGATTAAACATTTTCATAATGGATTCACTTTGATCCACTGCTGTTTTTAGTAATTGAAGCATTTCGTCTATATAGTCCACTTGAAAAAATAGAACAGAAACCCAATAGAACAAAACAAGATTAATAAAAAACGCTATAGATGCAACTAATATCATGTGAATCCTGCTTTTATTGCTTATAATATAATCCCCTAATATCGCTCCTGTTATCCCATATAAGACCGTTAGCGGAACAGCATATATAGAACCAACAATACAAGAAAGCAAAATTGCAGCAACAAAAAATAAGGCTGTTGCCTTTCTATCAAACCTGCTTCTAAATAAAATAAATGGTAAAGCTAAAAATAAGTTTGTTATGTTATTAACAATCGGTATGTAAAGCGTAATTAAAAGCAGTATAACATAAATAGATAATAGTACTGCACCTTCAGTTATTATTTTTGTTTTCCTCATTTACACCTTCCCCTCTGTTATATAAACATTCTACTATCTAATGCCTGTTCATTCAATCTTTCCTTCTTTTTTAAGGCTAACCTAAAAAATGGTGCTCTCAAATGGATCCGTAGTCAGTATACACTTCGCTTTTTGTGGGATTTCGCCTGTCCCACAAATCACATAGGAATCTTCGTGTATTCTGCCTGCTAAAATAGTTAAATCTGCTTCTTTTCATGTACTCTGGTGCCAATTTTGTTTGCATGGGTATTTACTCTATCTATTGGTTGAAAACTTCAAGGGCACTTTCTTCAAACAAGCGGAGGATAGGTCTAATATAGATAGAACTTCTTGAAGAGTTATTTTGTCCATTATCATTTCGTATAAAAAAAACACCCATTAATCAATGAGTGTTTTTGGCTGTTTATTATTCGCCAGTTACGTATGGTAGTAAAGCCATAGTACGTGAACGTTTAATAGCAATCGTTAATTTACGTTGATATTTAGCACTTGTGCCCGTTACACGACGAGGTAAAATTTTACCACGTTCTGAAATGAATTTTTTAAGAAGATCTACATCTTTATAATCGATGTTTGTAATGCCATTAGCTGTAAAGAAACAAACTTTACGACGTTTAGCACGTCCACCTCTGCGTCCGCCCATTGCCATGAGATTTCCTCCTTTTTATTTTAAGATTAGATTATTTTAGAATGGTAATTACAACAGTTCAAAACTGTCAAATTCCAATCCTATCATGTTCTAATCATATATCCCTTGCTACTTATGTCTAAATCTAGTTCTAATGTCAGTATTAAGTGACCTTTCCCAGAGATTTTTCAAACGAATTATTTTTATAAGAAGGTCTAAACATTTCTGTGATCCCTATAACTTTAAATCGCCCGATTAATGGATATTGGCGTGTCAGTTCGGCTAGCTAAAATCCTTCAAGGCAATTTTAGCAACTGATCGAAATTGGAATGGATATTATATATGAAGGAAAAGTATCCGCTGTAGCAAAGGGTTGCGAACAACTTAAAAAATGTTAGAGGATTTACAAGAAGGTGACATTATTTATGTCACAGACTAAATCCGATTCACCTCCTAGTACGCGGGATTTATTTGAATTAATCGATGAAATACGAAATAAAAAGGCAAGCTTAAAATCCTTAAAGGAAACTTGGCTCGATTTATCAGAAGATAATCCATACAGCCAATTCTTAATTACGGTAATGGCTAGTGTTAACCAATTAGAGAGAGATCTTATTCGGATGCGCCAGCGTGAAGGAATTGAGTTGGCTAAGAAAGAAGGAAAGTTTAAAGGCCGGTTAAAAAAGGATCATAAAAATCACGCAGGAATGAATTATGCAGTAAAGCTATATATGGATGGAAATATGACTGTAAATCAAATTTGTGAAATTACAAGTGTTCCAAGAGCTTCATTATACAGGAGACTTTTAGAAGTGAATAATTAACAATTTTTTTCGCCTAATGGTCTTACATTTTATGGAGAAAGGTTTATTGAACTAACTGTAGTCTAGAAAGGATATACTTATTAAATTATTTGATTACCCTTTAGAGTAGTATAGTTTTCATCATTCTAAGTGGGATGGTATTTGCTCTGAAAGGTAATAAAGGAGTAGCAAATAATCTTTTCTAGATTAAGAGCCGTCAGTTCTATTGACCATTATATAAGTCAGTAGAACTAGCAGCTCTTTTAAAAAAATATCCTCTTTCAAAATAAAAGAACAATCCTCGCTAAATAGCGACACTAGAGTTGGTATTTGAATACTCTTTAAAAAAGATACTAGGCTTTAAAAATAAGTAATATATCTTTATACATCATTATTAAAGAGAGAAAGATTACTTTACTTCACCTTCTCTATTTAAAAAGTAAAACTTATATTAACGGAAGTTTCTCGTAACTGAATCTTAATATAATGCTAAAATGACAATGATTTTGTCTTTCCTTTAAAGATTGATCGAGATATAAAACTTGCAAATAAAATAAAAATTGCAGCAACGAAGAATATAATTCTTAAATCAAAAAAGTCTGCAAAGATGCTGCCAATTGCTATTGCTAGAGTTCTTAAAGTACTAACAATAAACCTTACTGTTAAAAAGACTCTACCCAAAATAACATCAGGGACATTTACTTGTATTAAAGAACGAATACCTACTGGAGCTGATGCTGCCCCCATCCCAATAGCGAGGTATAGTACTAATAACAATGGTAAATTATTATTAAACGAAATAACCAAAAGTGCAAAACCTATTAGGAATAAACCATTTTTTATAAGGTTTATATGACCAATATTATTTTTCTTCCTAATTAATAAATAAGAACCTAATAAAATACCTATTCCTTCAGCAGTAGAAATCCATCCATATGTATTTGAAGGTAAATGCATATAATCCTTAATAAGAACTATTATAAGGGATCCAGAAATGCCTACTCCTATTAATAAAAGACCCCATATTAATATAATTTTCCTAAGAAAAGTACTTGAAAAAATAAACCCTATTCCTTCTTTAATTTCACCCATGAAATTTTCTTG
>JBDNRM010000172.1:0-9512 GCA_047718615.1 Bacillus sp. (in: firmicutes)
ACTGTATAATTGTATACAATTATGACGATAGTTTTTTCACTACCAATATAAAGTCTATTTCTTCTGCTTAAATTTGTTTAATAGATTCACGAAGAATGTCCAACTAACTATGTTATGTCAACTGTAACTGGTTTCGTTGATTGTTGTATAATTGTATACATTTATTTATTTGAAGAATTTAAATTTTCTGACTACTTTATGATAGTAGTATACTAGCTCCTTTTTTTATCGTCAATATGTTTTTTTTAAAAATACATAAATGAAGAATGCCACATCTAGCGGATCTCAGCTTACTCTGTCGATTAATAAGGGCGCTTACGCTTTTCTATTAGTAGGATGGAAAAGCGCAAAGAGGGTTTTTAAAAGTATTTTAAGGAGAGTTTATTAAATAAGAACCAATGTGTAAGCATTTCTTTTATGAAAAGGATACCAACAATACAAAATGATAGTATATTAAGTGATTATATTTCGTTTTGAAATTTAAATATTAAAATTATTTACCAATGGAAAAAATAGTTTGTTAGATTATCTGACGAGTTTCATTTTAAAAAAAACTATACATGATATGATTGTCTCAACTTTTGCGATTCCTTATACAGAAAATTATTCCTTTCTAATTGTAGGGTTATGTGTATATGGTCTTCTTGGGAAATTAGCCCTTGATCCTGTTTTAATTTCTTATATGGCTGATATTACACCGCAATCAATGTATTCTAAAGTATATGGTTTCTTCAATTTCAGTGGAATGCTTTCATCCATTTTTGCACCATATATTACAGGATATTTTGCAGATAAAACTGGTAGTCTTGAATTTGGATTCTATTTAGCAGGAGGATTATTAGTGATTGGTGCAGTATTATTCTTGTTTACTAGTGATGAAAATGAGACAGAAGGAAAACAATTAAATACTTTTGGCATAATGAAAAAGGAGGAAACAACAGTTTGAATAAAGTAATAGTTGGGACCACTTCGATGGTAGTTAGTCCACATTATTTAGCATCTCAAGCAGGGGAAAGAATATTAGAAAAAGGCGGAAATGCATTTGATGCAGCTGTTGCAGTAAGTGCTTGTTTAGCCGTGGTTTACCCACATATGACTGGACTTGGAGGTGATTCCTTTTGGTTAACATATAATGTTGCAGAAGGAAATGTCCGCTCCTATAATGGCAGTGGAAAATCTGGTGCAAATATAACACGAAATAATTATGCTGGAAAAGAGTCCATTCCATTTCGTGGGATAGAGAGTGTTATTACAGTGCCTGGCATGGTAGACAGCTGGGATGCAATCATAAAGGAATATGGGAATATGTCCCTTGCGGAGGTTTTAGCTCCGGCGTTGGAATATGCAGAAAAAGGTTTCCCTCTTTCGAATGACCAATATGAAAATACAGTGAAAAATGTAGAGCTTTTACAGGCGGTTAAAGAAACAGCAGAGATTTTTTTGCCAGAAGGAAAAATTCCAAATAAATTTTCAAGATTCGTCCAGAAGGATTTAGCTGCTACTTTAAAACGTTTAGCTGCACATGGAAGAGATGATTTTTACAAAGGTGAATTGGCAAAGGAGATAATTAATAGTCTAGAGGAACAAGGGGGCCAGTTAATCTTAGCTGATTTTGCCGCACATCAAGGAGAATGGAGCGAACCATTATCGAGCACTTATCGTGAATATACGATGTATCAAGTACCGCCAAACTCGCAAGGATTTGTTGGCTTGATGATCTTAAATATCTTGGAGAATTTTGACTTATCATCGATTCCTTATGGTTCTTATGAATATTACCATCTGTTAGTAGAAGCAGTGAAAAGAAGCTTTCAAGACCGAAATGAATATTTAACAGATCCTGACTTTAATAATATTCCGTTAGATCGATTATTAAGTAAAGACTATGCAAAGGAAATGGCAGAGTCCATTTCTTTTAAACGTACCAATGATTTAGTTTCTCGTCCTGTTGGCAATGACACAGCATATGCAGCGGTTGTTGATAAAGATGGGAATGCTGTTTCTTTTATTCAAAGCTTATATTTTGAATTTGGTTCGGGGATAGTTGCGGGGAATACAGGCATTACGATGCAAAATAGGGGATCATTTTTTTCGCTTGATCCAGACCATGTGAATACATTGGAGCCGGAGAAAAGAACTTTTCATACATTAATGCCAGCAATGGCGTTTAAATGCGACAAACCATATGTGTTATACGGAACACAAGGTGGGGAGGGACAGTCGCAAACGCAGACATTAATGGTAACACGGATGCTGGATTACGGATTTGATCCCCAGGAAGCGATAAGTGAACCAAGATTTGTATGGGGACGAACTTGGGGTGAGAAAATACAAGAGTTAAAAATCGAGGGAAGAGTGTCACAGGAAGTATTGGAAAAATTACAAAAAGCTGGTCATATAGTAAACCGTGTAGAAGCATTTGATGGGATAATGGGACACGCTAACGCTATTTTAATGGATGAACAAGGTGTTTTATATGGCGGTGTGGATCCAAGAAGTGATGGAGCAGCAGTAGGTAGATAAAAACTGTATCGGCGATATAAAGATGAAAAGTGAACTTTTTCTTTTGGAAGGTTCACTTTTTTTACTGTTTAGCAAAGGATAAATAAGAAAAGCACCAGTTTAGTGCTCCCATCCAACATCCTCACGATTTAAATTCATTTCTATATAATGTGATTAATCGATATATCTTCTGAAAATTAAAAAGTAAGCGTATACAAATAAGAGGATTGTCGTTATTATTAAGGTATATCGTATTAGTCACTGCCTAAACTAGTATTATGTACTGATTTTAAATTTGGATCTATAAGAAAAGTAGAATAGAATTTTATTGTAGTGAACAAAACGGAGGAACTCTATGAAACCAAAAATTAAAGATGTGGCAAAACTGGCCGGTGTTTCACCAACAACAGTTTCCCGTGTTCTAAATAATCGTGGCTATATTGGAGAAAAAACGAAAGAAAATGTATATAAAGCAATGAAAGAGTTAAATTATTATCCAAATGAACTTGCCAGGTCCTTATATAATAAGCGAACAAATGTAATTGGTCTTATTATCCCAACAACAACGAATCCATTTTTTGGCGAACTTACGTTTGAAATTGAAAATATATGTGCTTCCATTGATTATAAAGTGCTGCTTTGCAATAGTTTAAATGATATAGAAAAAGAAGAGAAATATTTAGATATGCTAATGCGCAATCAAGTAGATGGAATTATTGTAGGAACACATAATCAAGGAATTCTTGACTATCAAAAGCAGCACTTAGCGGTGGTAGCGATTGACCGTACCTTATCAGAAAATATTCCGATTGTCAGTTCTGATAATTATGAAGGGGGAAAACTGGCAACTGAACTGTTAATTTCAAAAGGTTGTAAACGAATCGTTCATATTAATGGACCAGTGAATTTTGCAACTCCGGCTATGCTCAGAAGAAAAGCATATGAGGATGTGATGGAAAGCAACGGGCTAGTGTCTATTACATATGAAATACATGAAACTTTTAATCCACAAAGTCAATTGGAGGTTATGAAGAAAATTTTAGAGGAGGCTCCAGATGTTGATGGGGTTTTTGCCAGCAATGATATTTTTGCTGCTTCTTTTATAAGAGAAGCAGAAGCAAGCGGGAAAAAAATCCCTCAAGATATAAAAGTTATTGGTTATGATGGAACAGAAACTACTCAAAGTTTATTTCCTAACTTAACAACGATTCAACAACCGATTAGGCTGTTGGCAGAATCAGCGATAGAGATTTTGCTCAAGCAAATGGATGGAGAATTTAGTGAAATACCGTTGCAAGTGAATCATCCTGTAAAGCTTCTTATCGGAAAAACAATTTAATAAAGAAGAGGTAATTTCAGATAAATGGAATGCAGCTGGATTATAGAAGGAATATATATTTCATCGATCCTAGCCACATTCCATTGCTGCTTTAGGAGCTTTACCTCTGTAACCCTTTTAAAAGTAGAGAAAACGAACCGGTACAAGCTTTGTTTTCTAGTGAAAAAGTATGGTTTTACAAAAATATGAAACCGGTTGACATAAAAGTGTTGACTTATGAAACCGGTTGACATAAAATAAAATTGTAAGCGATTTCAAGTGATTTAGTGAATGATAATAATCTTAAAAAAGGAGTAATCACTATGAAAAGTTCAAGGACTCTGTATTGGAAACTTAGTGCGTATTTTTTCTTTTTCTTTTTTACTTGGTCATCTAGCTATTCCTTATTTTCTATTTGGTTAGGACAGGAAATAAATTTAAATGGAGCCGAAACTGGTTTAATCTTTTCTGTAAACGCTATCTTCGCCTTGTGTATGCAACCGCTTTATGGATTTATCTCGGATAAAATTGGATTGAAAAAACATATATTATTTGCGATTAGCATCCTGCTTGTGTTGGTTGGTCCGTTTTATATTTATGTTTATGGTCCATTATTGCAATATAATGTAATATTAGGTGCCCTTGTTGGTGGGTTATATCTTGGCGTCTCCTTTTTAGCTGGAATCGGTGCAATTGAATCTTATATTGAAAAAGTAAGTCGAAAATATGAATTTGAATATGGTAAATCAAGAATGTGGGGCTCCTTAGGGTGGGCAGCAGCGACTTTTTTTGCAGGACAATTATTTAATATAAATCCAACTATTAATTTCTGGGTTGCCTCTGTCTCAGCTGTGATATTGGTAGCTATTATTCTATCGGTTAGAATTGAAATGACAGAACAAGAAATTTTGAAAGCGGATTCTATTACGTTAAAAGATGTAGGCAAGCTATTTCTTTTAAAACATTTCTGGTTTTTAATGTTATATGTTATTGGAGTAACATGTGTTTATAGTGTGTATGATCAGCAATTTCCTATCTATTATTCTTCTTTATTTCCATCAGAAGCAGTAGGAAATCAAGTGTTTGGCTATTTGAACTCTTTTCAAGTATTTTTGGAAGCAGGTATGATGTTCCTAGCGCCTTATGTGGTAAATAAAGTAGGGGCGAAAAACAGCTTAATTCTAGCAGGTATGTTAATGGCATTCCGTATTATTGGCTCAGGTATTGTCGTTGGTCCAGTTGGTATTTCTACGATGAAATTAATTCATGCATTAGAATTGCCAATTATGCTGATTGCCATTTTTAAATATTTAGCAGCAAATTTTGATACACGATTATCGTCTGTTCTTTATTTAGTAGGTTTCCAATTTGCTTCACAAGTTGGAGCATCTATTCTATCACCAATTGCCGGGGGACTTTACGATAGCATTGGTTTCCGTCATACTTATTTAGTAATGGGGATACTTGTTCTTGTCTTCACGACTATCTCTATGTTTACATTGCTTAATGAACGGAAAAATACAAAAAATGCCCGTCGAAAAGACGTTATGATAAAAACCATTTAGGGGGAAAATATATGTTGCAGACAAATAGTTTAAAAAAAGCAGAAGAAGCGATGAAAGAAACAGTAAAGAAAATGAACAAACAGTATCGACTAGGCTATCATATTATGGCCCCTGCTAATTGGATTAATGATCCAAACGGATTAGTTCAGTTTAATGGGGAGTATCATGTGTTTTTCCAGCATCATCCGTATGATGAAAATTGGGGACCGATGCATTGGGGTCATGTAAAATCGAAGGATCTTGTTCAATGGGAGCATTTACCGATTGCGTTGGCTCCAGGGGATGCTTGTGATAAAGATGGATGTTTTTCCGGAAGTGCGGTTGATAATAATGGAGAATTAACGCTGATTTATACAGGACATCATTATACAGATAAAGAGAAGGATATATTCTTTCAAAATCAAAATATCGCTGTAAGTAAGGATGGCATTTCTTTTGAAAAAGTCGGAGAAAATCCAGTTATCGCAGAGCCGCCAGCGGATAGCTCTCACCATTTTCGTGATCCAAAGGTTTGGAAGCATAATAACGAATGGTATATGATTCTCGGAAATGCTACTAGAGAAGAGACTGGCAGAGTTATTTTATATAAATCTGCTGACTTAAGAAAATGGGAGTATATTGGTGTGCTTGCCGAAAGCGATGGAACGCTTGGTTTTATGTGGGAATGTCCTGATTTCTTTGAATTAGATGGGAAGTATGTATTGCTTTTCTCTCCACAAGGAATGGAAGCGGAAGAAGAACGTTATCAAAATCTTTTCCAAACAGGCTCTTTAATCGGTGAGTACAATTATGAAAACAACGAGTTTGTTTATGGAGAGTTTACAGAGTTGGATCATGGGCATGACTTCTATGCAGTTCAAACTTTATTAGATGATAAAGGACGCCGAATAGCTATTGGCTGGATGGACATGTGGGAAGCTGATATGCCAACGAAAAAAGATGGATGGGCTGGTGCTCTTACATTGCCTAGGATTTTAACGTTAAGTGAAGATGGAAAGCTTTTGATGAATCCTGTGGAAGAACTGATCCAATTGCGTGAAACTGCTTATCCTGCTTTACAAAATAAATCAGTAGCAGATCAGTATTTTTATGAAATAAATGAAGCATTGCTAGAAGTGAAGGCTGTCTTTGACTTAAACAGCACAGCAGCTGAATCTATTTGTTTAAACCTTATGGGAAGCAGCAGTGAAGCTTTAAAAATTCGCTATAACAAAAATACTCAAAAGTTAACACTTGATTGTTCTGCTTATGGAAAAATAAAGGATGGGGTAAGAACGGTAAAATTATCTGCTTCTGAAGAACTTTCTTTGCGTATATTTATTGATCGTTCATCTATCGAACTATTTGTTAATGATGGAGAAGCAACAATGACAAGTCGGATCTATCCGAAAGAGGAAAGAGCGGGGATAGAAATTGTCGCTGAAAATGGTGTGGCTGAGGTAACAGAGTTTACTGCTTGGCAGTTGAAAGACTGCTGGGAATAGGGAAAGAATACGATTATAGGTCATCTTGAAAAACGGGGCCTGCGGGTGGAATACATTTTGCTTTCCTGTGGGACTCATCTACGAGGGCTGCAGGGGCTCGTCTATCCCGCAAATTTTGTGTATTCTGACTGTTCCCTGCTTCAAGGAAATCTGTTTCTTTTCATGTACCATGGTGTAAATTTGTTTGCAAGGCTGTCTTTTTAGTGCTTTGATAAATCAAATAAGGTCTTTCTTTCATTTAAAAATTTCTTATGTAGATCCGGTGTGTTCTATATAATTGAATTTATGATGGGGGAGGATCTTTTTTTGTATAAATAAAATCTATTTTCGTAACAGGATGTTCGTTATAATGAAATTTATTAGTATATGATTCGAAAGGATAGAATAGAATAAACCATTTTCATGCGCATAACTTTAATGTTTTAGGTGATTTTTCTCACTTTTTATTATAAAATTAAATTGACTAGATACTTTGCAAGTGATAAAATGTTCTTAAATAAGAACATTTTAGGTAGTGAACAACAATATTAATTAAGTGATTTTTTTTTTTTTTTTTTGAATCATTTGTTCTTTAAAAAGAACAAGTGGTGGTCTAAAAAGAATGAAGGTTAAAAATAATCAACAAAAAATATGCGGAAGATGGTGAAGTACTTGTCGGTTGTAGCAGAACAAGAAAAAGGTAGTATTTCCTTTTTTAGTATGCCTGGTGTAAAAAAATCTTATATGAAGCCAAGAATTATCGCATTGATTCCTGCTCATAATGAAGAAAGGTCTATACGTGATTGTTTAGCAGGCTTAAATGATCAATTGCTCCCAAAAGGAGTAGAGATGGATGTTTATGTTATTGCCGATAATTGTACAGATCGCACGGAAGAAAAAGCAATCAATGCTGGTGAAGAGTTTAATTTAAACTTAAAGGTAATTGTGACAGAAAATAATAAACTTCGAAAAGTTGGCGCATTAAATTCCGGTTGGAAACTGCTATATGGGGATTTGCTGGATATTTACGATAATCATCCGTTAACAGAGCATCAGGAATTATATAAACAAAGCATTAAAGCTGTTTTAGGAATGGATGCAGATAGTCGACTTGCGCCAAATTGTTTGAAATATTTATGGGAGGGATTAATGAGCGCCCGTAATATTGGCGGAGTAATGGCAAAGTATACAATGCGTATGCCAAAAAAGAAAAGCCTTCTTTCTAAACATGATGTGTATTATGAGGAGAAAATTGAGAGTGGTGAATATGGTGGTCCTATTACACGTTGGTGGACACATCAGCAAAAACAGGATATGGCAAGCTGGCTTCTTGATCTTCAATATCATGGTGGAAGCACATACGTACTTGGCGGCCAGGCGACACTATTTAGGCCAGAAGCATTGCAGGAGGTAGTCAATCATAATAAACTAGACGGTCCATGGCAAAATGATAGTGATGTGGAAGATATGTTATTAACATGGCAGTTGCAAAAATCTGGATGGAAAACGCTGATAAGTCCTAAAGGGCGATGCTTTGTAGATGCGATGAGATCATATCATACTTTCCGAGAGCAACGTAATAAGTGGAATTCTGGAACCGTAGATTTGCTTACAAATAAAGATTTAAGTGTACAAACAAGACATAAAGGGAAAATATGGAGAAACCAAATGAAGCTGTTGTCAGATTTAGTCATACGTGTCCTGTTTTTTTCCTTGTTAACGGTGGCTCTTGCAACCAACCAATTTTTTTGGTCATGGATTTGGCTAATTCCAATAGGGCTAGCATCTGTATTAAATATAATTCTTGCTATTAAAACACCTATGCACCGAACAATTGATGTGATTTTAGCAGGACTGCTGATTAGTCCTGAATTGTATTTATGGGTTAATTTAATGACTTTCGGCCAAGTCTGGCTTGGTAAACTATCTGCAAATAAAAAAGATGGCTGGGCTAATCAATATGCCGCGGAAGCAGGTAAGACAAGAAGTAAATTAACACAAGGAATTTTATTTGCTATCATCCTTCTATTAGTAGCCGCTTATTCCAGCATTCACTTCCAAGATTTTTTAACAAGCATAAAGGTTCAGCAAGCTATTAGTCCCTATTTAATGGCTGGTTGGATTACGCTCACCTATTTAACAATTTTTAAATCGTTGATGATGGTATATCAAATATGGACATTACGCGGAAGACATACTGCTTAAGGTGTTTATCATGAATTTAGTGGAGCTGGGACATAAGTATTCCAGCCGAAGATAAACCCGAACCATGATACGAAGATGTAAAAATATTTCGTATCATGGTTTGGGTTTTTTATTTATGTAAAAAAGAAGGTTTGTGGTAATCACCCGCAGCCTGCATACACTTCGCTTTCCGTGGGGCTCGGCTTTAGCCGCTTCGGCCCTTGGCCTGCAGGGTCTCAGCTGTCTCGCTAATCCCACAGGAGTCTCGCACCTTCCACTCCAATCAAGCCGTTTTGCTCCATTAGTTGCTGTCGTTGAACTGGTAAAAAAAACCACTTTATTGAATAGACTAAAAGCGACACATTTTAGTAGAATAACGCTGAATAATAACATAAAAAAAACAACGCTACTATGGTTTAGCAATCCTACCTTGTAATGAAATTCGAAGACAAGAACTTATTCTAAAACAGGTTGCTTGTA
>JBDNRM010000173.1:0-9463 GCA_047718615.1 Bacillus sp. (in: firmicutes)
TATTATACAGATACCCAGAATAGCCACTCGCCCGTTTTATTTTCACAGAAAAAGTGCGGGAATCCTTGAACAGCTCGGAAGAAAAATGCTTTACTTTTTATTTACCACATTTCGTTCTTCACTTAACATCTCTGTTACTGTATTTATTTCTAATCCTTTTTTTTGAATTTGTATAATTAATTCTTCTAAAGCATTAGTCGTTGATGCTGTTGGATGCATTAAAATGATCGCTCCATTATGCACTTTTCCAGTTACTCGTTCAATCAGCTCATCTGGTGTTGGCTTTCTCCAATCAATTGTATCAATTGACCACATCACTGTACCTAATTTATACTCATTTGCCACCTTTACAGTTTCCATATTATAGCTACCGCTTGGAGGAGCAAACCAGGTTACCCCTTTTCCAGTTGTTGCTTTAATGACATCATTTGTTTTCGTTATTTCCTCTTCTGTTTGTGCAGAACTGATTTTGCTCATATCTGGATGGGTATAAGAGTGATTTCCTAGTTCATTTCCTGTTTCTACAATCATTTTTGCTAGATCAGGATTTTTCTGTGTCCATCTTCCCTCTAAAAAAAAACTTGCTTTTATATGGTATTTTTTTAAAATTGCCAAAATATCTGGCAAATACTCATTTCCCCATGCTACATTTATAACAAAGCTTACCATTTGCTTGTTAGGATTTCCTTTATAAATAGGAGTGGGAGGCAAATCTGTTAAATGAACAGAAGGCTTAACTTGTTTAAACACAAGTTTTTTTTCATTGAACTTGCCAGAAGATTTCATGTTTTTATAAGAAGCATCAACATCCACCTCTAAACCATTAATTCCTGGTATTGCCTTCCAAACAGGATCCAGCTTTGCGTTTTCAGGCTCTACTCGATAATGATTAGCCTGTTGATTTATTTCATCATATAAAGCATTTTTATTTACTCCAACTGCCACACCATTGCTTTTTAAACTATCTACATATGTATTTGACAAAGGATTGTTAACAATCACCCAAGATATCAATAATATACCTATCAAAGGAATCACTTTTTTCATTCTATTCTCCCCTCCTCTATACATTTTATGTGTAAAAGGACAAGGTAGAACGAAAGCTTTCAAATATCGTGCCTCTAGTTCATTTTTTGGTAGACGCTCATGCAACCAAATTTGCACCCTGAACAATGAAATAGACAAATTTGATTAAGTTCATTGATATGTTAAAGCGGGGACAGTCAAAATACGCGAAGACTCCTGCAGGAACTGCGAGACAGGCAAGACCCCGCAGCTAGCTCCGAGGAGACTCACCGCTCGCCCCATGGAAAGCGAAGTGTATTCCGGCTGCGGACTCATTAAAAGAGCAAAAGCCAATTTTCAGGATAGCCTACCATAATAAACAAAAAAGGTTGACTCTGTATAAAGAATTTATCCTGCAGCAATTTGCTGCAGTCATTCAGTCTTTTTAGAGTCAGCCCTTTATATTTGTTGAAATGCAGCTACGCTATATTTCACTTGTGACTTATTTTTTTGCATCTTCAGCTTGTTCTCTTTGCTCACGTAAAACCGCTTTACGAGAAAGATTCACTCTGCCTTGTTTATCTACTTCAGTTACTTTTACAAGTATTTCATCACCAAGCGCAAGAACATCCTCTACTTTTCCAATTCGCTCTTCTGCTAACTCAGAAATGTGTACAAGTCCGTCTTTGCCATTAAAGATTTCTACAAATGCACCGAATTTTTCAATTCGTTTTACTTTTCCAAGATACATTTGCCCTATAACAACTTCACGAACAATATCTTCAATGATTTGTTTCGCTTTTTTGTTCATTTCATCATTCACAGAAGATATAAATACCGTTCCATCTTGTTCAATGTCAATTTTTACGCCAGTTTCTTCAATAATTTTATTGATTTGTTTACCGCTCGGTCCAATAACATCACGAATTTTATCTGGGTTAATCGCCATCATTAATATTTTCGGTGCATAAGAAGACAATTCTTCTCTTGGTGTATTAATTGTTTCTAACATAGAATTCAATATTTGCATACGACCAATTTTAGCTTGTTGTAAAGCTTCTTCAAGAATTTGTCTTGATAACCCATCAATTTTAATATCCATTTGAAGTGCTGTTACACCTTTTTCCGTTCCAGCTACTTTAAAATCCATGTCTCCAAGATGGTCTTCCATCCCTTGGATATCTGTTAAAATACTATAATATTCCCCAGATTTAATTAATCCCATCGCAATGCCGGCAACAGGCGCTTTAATTGGAACTCCAGCATCCATCATTGCAAGTGTACTTGCACAAATACTTGCTTGTGAAGTAGATCCGTTAGATTCCAATACTTCTGATACAAGACGAATCGTATACGGAAAATCTTTTTCAGAAGGAATTACAGGTTCCATCGCTCTTTCACCTAAAGCTCCATGTCCGATTTCACGACGACCTGGTCCGCGCATTGGTCCAGTTTCTCCAACACTAAAGTTTGGAAAATTATAATGATGCATAAAACGTTTTTCTTCTTCTACGCCAAGTCCATCTAATATTTGAACATCTCCTAAAGCTCCTAATGTACAAATACTTAACGCTTGTGTTTGTCCACGAGTAAAGAGTCCTGATCCATGTGTTCGAGGTAGAATATCTACTTCAGATGAAAGTGGACGAATTTCTTCTAAACCACGTCCGTCTGGTCTTACTTTATCTTCCGTGATTAAACGGCGCACTTCATTTTTCACTAATTTATCAAGTATTTGTTTTACTTGTTTTAGTTCTTCATCACTAGCTTCTTTTTCTTCATACTTTTCAACAACAGCAGTTTTCACGACTTTAATCGCTGCTTCTCTTGCATGTTTTTCGTGTACTCTGATTGCTTCTAACATATCTTTTTCACAAATCGCACGCACATCTGCTTCAATTTCAGCATTAAGTTCATATAGTTGAACTTCTGTTTTTTCTTTGCCGATTTCTTCAACAATCTTTTCTTGGAATTCAATTAATCGTTTAATCTCATCATGACCAAACATAATAGCTTGAAGCATTACTTCTTCTGGAACTTCATCTGCTCCAGCTTCAACCATGTTAATAGCATCTTTTGTTCCAGCTACTGCTAAGTTGATATCGCTTTTTTCCGCTTGATCTACAGTCGGATTTATGACAAATTCGCCATCAATTCGGCCAACATATACACCAGCGATTGGTCCGCCAAAAGGAATATCGGATACAGATAGAGCTAAAGAAGAACCAAACATTGCTGCCATCTCAGTTGTGCAGTCTTGATCAACACTCATAACTAAACTTACTACTTGCACTTCATTACGGAAGCCATCTGCAAATAATGGTCTAATTGGTCTGTCAATTAGTCGGCTTGCAAGAATTGCTCTCTCGCTTGGTCGTCCTTCCCTTTTAATAAAACCACCAGGAATTTTACCAACTGCATACAAACGTTCCTCGTAATTAACTGTTAACGGGAAAAAATCTAAATTTTTTGGTTCTTTTGATGCGGTTGCTGTACTTAAAACAGCAGTATCTCCGTATCTTACTAAAACAGCACCATTTGCTTGTTTTGCTAATTGTCCTATTTCGACTGTGAGCTTTCTTCCAGCCCAGTCAATGGAATAAACATGTTTCTCTTGTCCCATTTATAAACCCCTCTCTACTCATTCACTTGTTAGAGGTTTTGGTCTTAAAAAGTACTACCTAAACCTACTGAATTTAATTAGTAATAATGACATTCTTTTTTGTCCAGTTCCAATGCACTGGCACTTTGGATCGGTCAGAACATTTGTATTTCAGCGATGAGCAAGAGCGCTTACGCTTTTCTTATAGTATACACATTTTGTGTTACTTAAAAACTAAATAGTTATGTAATCTTTAAGTTCATTATAATCTCTATAAGTACGAGGTCTATTTAAGTTAATTTTCCTCGATTTCCCATTTTTCCTACACAATAAAAAAGCGGGAAAAAGTATCCCGCTTTTTTAAACTATCTACGTAAACCAAGTTTGTTAATTAAAACACGGTAACGTTGAACGTCTTTATTACGTAGGTAAGTTAGTAGATTACGACGTCTACCTACCATTTTCAAAAGACCACGACGTGAGTGATGATCTTTTTTATGTGTACGTAAATGATCATTCAAAGTGTTAATTGATTCCGTAAGGACAGCGATTTGAACTTCTGGAGATCCAGTATCGTTCTCATGCGTTTTGTACTCATTGATAAGTTCGTTTTTACGTTCTTGAGTGATTGCCATCCTGTTTCACCTCCTATATCCTATTACACTAATCCCCGATTACTGAGCAAAACGTTGGTGATTCGATTTGCCAAGCAATGGTTGTTTTTAGTACGTTTATAAGGATAACCTTTTTTTAAATAAAAAGCAAGAATTTCAATTAACTTTTCTTTATAAAATAGTGAATTTGTTACCTGCTTTTCCCATTCAAAAGTCATTGAAGGGTTGTGATTTTAATTGAATATGCTGCTCTGAATAGTTGTGCTCTCAAAATGGTCCGCAGCATGCATACACTTCGCTTTCCTGCGGGCGAGCGTCGAGCCGCTTCGTCGCTACGCTCCTGCTATCTTCTCGTCTTTTTCGCTTTCCTGTGGGAGTCTTCGTGTATTCCGACAGCTCGCTGCTTCAAGCTACTACGCACTTAATCAAACGGTCTATTTTCATCGTATTGATTATTGGTTGTTCTTAATCACTGTTGTTATTTTTTCAAAATAGTCTATTGCAGTTTGTTTGTCTTTTTCAATTTGTGCTACCAGCTCGTTAATTCCATTGAACTTTTTTTCGCTTCTGATCCGAAGATGCCATTCTAGTTCTATTTTTTTTTCATATATTTCCTGATTAAATTGAAAGATATGTGTTTCAATGGATTGTGTCGTTTTGTCTGGATGAAAGGTTGGTTTCGTTCCGACATTGCATACTCCATTAAACCAAACATCATCTACCTTTATTCGTACCGCATATACTCCTTGTGGAGGAAGTAATAACGCATTGTCACTTTCTATATTAGCAGTGGGAAATCCAATGGTTCTCCCTCTCTTATCACCATGAATAACGGTACCGTTGATGCTGTAATACCTCCCAAGCAAAGAAGGAATATATTCCATATCACCCTTTAGAATATAAGAACGGATTAAAGTGGAGCTTACTTTTTCTCCATGATATGATTCTTTGCTTATAATTGTTGTTTGGAAGCGTCCTCTTCCATGCTTTCTTAACGTTTCAGCTGTTCCTTTTGCTAATTGTCCATATGTGTAATCAAATCCTGCTACCACATGACGGACATTTAAGTCAATTAAAAACTGGTCGACAAAATCTTGAGGCAGAAGATCGGCAAAGTCTTTTGTAAAATGAATAATAAATAAATAATCTATTCCAAGCTTTTCAATTTCTGCTACTTTTGATTCATAAGATGTAATAAGATCCACACGCCGTGAATCATTCCCCAATACGATAGATGGATGAGGATCAAACGTCAATACGCCACTCTTCCATCCTTTTTTGTCTGCAATTGCTTTTGCTTCCCCAATTACTTTTTGATGTCCTAGATGCACTCCATCAAAATAACCCAACGCCATAACTAATGGAGGAAAATCTTTACCATCTATATTTTTAGGATAATTAACTCTCACAACTTCCATTATACGACTCACCTTTTCTAGCTTATATATGATTTAAAACTCTTTTAAAAAAATTATTATTCACACCTCTAAGCAAAACGCAGTAGGAATTTTCTAATCCGAAGACTATAAAATCTCCAATCAAATTGCCTTTTTTCGATTAGTGAAACAAGTCAATCTACTATTTTTAAAATTTTACTTGGTTTTATTTTTCCTGGTTTTGTAGGATGATGTACATAAATGGCCAGTGCTTCGCCTTGCTCTGATTCCATTACAATTGGTCCTTTAATGGATGTTAATGAAGATGGCGTATCCAATACACTCCCGTTGCGAACTTTTATTGCTACTGTATCATTTATTTGATATTTCGGCAAATAAGATATTGCGTCTTCTATTGGTCGCAAAATATCTGGAATTAAACCATTTTCCATTTTTTCTTCAATCTCAGCAAATGTTAAACAATCTGTTTTCGTCATCGTTGCTGAACGTGTTCTTGTTAAATCTGACATATGTGCCGGAAACCCAAGTTTTTCTCCAATCATAACAGCAAGTGTTCGAATATACGTTCCTTTGCTGCAGTCAACTGTAAAACGAAAAGAGATTTGTTCCCCTGACAATGTGTCCCACTCTTCCGTCAAGAACAGGGAATAGATGGTTACTTCTCTTGTTGGTCTTTCTACTTCTATTCCTTGTCTTGCATACTCATACAACCTTTTACCATTTACTTTTACAGCAGAATACATGGGAGGTGTTTGTTTAATAACTCCTGTTAACGATTGAAAAACTTCTTCCACCATTTCTCTAGTAATAGATTCTGTCACCTTTTTTTTCTGAACGATTTCACCTGAACTGTCTTCAGTCGTGGTAGAGTAGCCGATCGTTACCTCCCCTTCATACATTTTTCCAGCATCGGTAATATATTCTGCTACTTTTGTGGCTCTGCCTAAACAGATAGGCAACACTCCAGTTACATCTGGATCAAGTGTGCCTGTATGCCCAATTCTCTTCATATGGAGAATTTTCCGCAGCTTAAAAACACAATCATGTGATGTCATTCCTTTTGGTTTCCATAATGGTAAAATTCCTTCCATTTTTAAAACTCCTTTTCTTATGTATCTTTTTTATGTAAATAAAAAAGGGTGGTCCTCTTTATCCCATTCCCCCTATTAGTAGCAATAAAGAAAATAATACTTCTTTATTCGCATCTTTGGGAGTTTGACATAAACAGAGCCACCCTCATCGTTTATTTACACCTTAGTTTTCTTCTTCTGAATGATCATCTTTTGCAATTTGATGAAGCAATGTATCAATTCGATTACCATAATCAATGGATTCATCAAACTCAAAAGAAATTTCAGGAGTTTTACGCAAACGAATTCTCTGCCCAATTTCAGAACGGATAAATCCTTTTGCTTTTGCTAGGCCTTTTAACGTATTTTCACGCTGTTCTTTATCTCCTAAAACAGAAATATAAACAGTTGCTTGCTGAAGATCTCCTGTAACATTTACATCTGTTACAGTAACGAACCCAATACGAGGATCTTTAATCTTTCGACTAATAATCTCACCAAGTTCTTTTTTCATTTGTTCTCCAACACGGTTTGGTCTAAGGCTCATCTTATTTCACCTCGTTTTATTAAAGCCATTCTGTATCAGTGATGGTTCTTTCCATTTCCGGAAACGAGTCCAAAAATTTTAATGCATGCTGTAATTCTACTTCTACAGATAATCGTGCAGAAGCAACTACGGCAATCGCTATTTTTGTTCGCTGCCATGTATTCTGAAAGTCAACTTCTGATACAGAAACATTATATTTTTGTTTTAAGCGGGTTGTCACTCTTTGGAGGACAGCCCGCTTTTCTTTTAATGAATGTGCGTCATAAATGATACATTCAACGGTCATTAGACCAACAATCATTTACGCTCAATCTCTTCCATAATATATGCTTCAATTATGTCGCCTTCTTTAACATCGTTGAAGTTCTTTATGGTTACTCCGCATTCGTATCCTTGACTCACTTCTTTAGCATCGTCTTTGAAACGTTTTAATGCGTCAATCTCGCCTTCAAAAATAACAACTCCGTCACGGATTAAACGAATTCCAGAGTCTCTTGTTATTTTTCCATCTGTTACGTATGAACCAGCAATCGTACCAATTTTTGATACTTTAAATGTTTGACGAATTTCCGCTTGACCAATAATTTTTTCTTGGAATTCTGGATCAAGCATCCCTTTCATCGCTGCTTCAATTTCTTCGATTACTTTATAAATAATGCGATGTAGACGTACATCTACTTCTTCTGCGTCAGCAGCTCTTTTTGCATTAACATCAGGGCGGACATTAAAGCCGATAACGATAGCATTAGATGCAGCTGCAAGGGTAATATCTGATTCATTAATAGCACCAACGGCTGTATGAATAATTTTAACATTTACCCCTTCTACTTCGATTTTATAAAGTGCTGCTGCAAGAGCTTCTGCCGAACCTTGAACATCTGCTTTCAATACGATATTAAGGTCTTTCATTTCCCCTTGTTTCATGTGCTCAAATAAATTATCTAAGCTTATTCTAGTTTTTTCTGATCTTTGTGCTTGAATTGCCTGAGTAGAACGAGCTTCCCCGATTTGTCTTGCTGTTTTTTCATCTTTAAAAACAACAAATCGATCTCCTGCTTGTGGAACTTCATTTAAACCGGTAATTTCAACAGGTGTTGATGGTCCAACACTTTTTACTCGACGACCTAAATCATTCACCATTGCACGTACACGTCCAAATGTGTTTCCAACAACAATTGGATCCCCAATTGTCAATGTTCCGTTTTGGACAAGCAATGTAGCAACAGAACCTTTTCCTTTATCAAGCTGTGCTTCAATAACAGTACCCACAGCATTGCGTTTCGGATTTGCTTTATATTCTTCTACTTCACCAACAAGTAAAATCATTTCAAGCAATGTGTCAATTCCTTCACCTGAAAGTGCTGAAAGAGGAACAAATATGGTTTCGCCGCCCCATGCTTCAGGTACTAATCCATGCTCCGTTAATTCTTGCATAACTCGATCAGGATTAGCAGTTGGTTTATCCATTTTATTCACTGCAACAATAATTGGTACCTCAGCAGCTTTAGCATGGTTAATTGCTTCAACTGTTTGCGGCATTACCCCGTCATCTGCTGCAACAACTAAGATTGTAATATCCGTGATTTTTGCACCACGTGCACGCATTGTTGTAAACGCGGCATGTCCTGGTGTATCCAAGAATGTAATCTTCTTGCCGTTGTCTTCGATTTGATATGCACCGATATGCTGCGTAATACCACCTGCTTCGCCAGCAGTTACTTTTGTATTACGAATGCTGTCAAGCAATGTTGTTTTCCCATGGTCAACGTGCCCCATAATAGTCACAACAGATGGACGCTCCACTAACGCTGCATCTTCTTCATCTTCGAAATAAACTTCTAAATCTGTTGTATCGATTTTAATTTCTTCCTCTACCTCTACTCCGTAGTCAGTAGCAATTAATTCAATAGAATCTTTATCTAAATCCTGATTAATTGTTGCCATTACACCAAGCATAAATAATTTTTTTATAATTTCAGATGGTTCACGGTGCAATTTTTTCGCTAATTCTCCAACCGTTAATGAATCACTAAAAGTAATTTTTTCCGGAAGTTCCTTTTCCTTTTTAGGAGCAGGTGGTGCTACTGGGGCTTGATTTTGTTTCCCCTTACGATTGTTGTTGTTTTTGTTATTGCGGTTATTTGTTTTTGGTTTATTATTATTAAATGGTTTATTATCTTTAGTATTTTTCACAGGGTTATTTACTTTCCCCTTTTCTACCATTACAT
>JBDNRM010000174.1:0-9449 GCA_047718615.1 Bacillus sp. (in: firmicutes)
AGATTATATTATGCTTACTTCTGTATATTTTCTATACTTATTTATAAATCTTAAGTAATTTGTATATATTAAGATGAGGTAAACACCAAGAGATAATCTATCCATTTTAGTGGTTTGGTGTGAAATCAAAAACCTATTTACTTTTCTTAAATCTTTAACAGTTTTTTGACTGTAGGAATATTGCTGATGTTAAATCTCCATTTGCTCTATTTGGTTGCAGATTACAAAAGGCGTTTCTGGGTATCTATTCTTATTACTATACCTATTTTAGTTTTATCTCCAATGATTCAAATGTTTCTTTATGTAGATTGGCGTTTTCCATATGATATTTATCTTTTATTTTTACTATCAGCCTTAATCTTTTTCTATGGTGGCTGGTCCTTTTTAAAAGGAGCTAAAGATGAAATTAAAAATAAAAATCCAGGAATGATGACATTAATTGCACTGGCTATTGTTGTAGCATATGTTTACAGTAGTTTGTCAGTATTTCTTTTAGAAGGAAACAACTTTTTTTGGGAACTTGCAACCTTAATTGACATCATGTTACTTGGTCATTGGATAGAAATGCGATCTGTTATGGGAGCATCTCGAGCTTTAGAAGAATTAGTAAAGTTAATGGAAAAGGGTCTATTACTTTAACGATTAAGAAACTCACTTGACTAATTTCCCCCTTAATTTTTGTAATTAATTTTGTGATTATTCCTTCTGGGTTTTCCCCTTGTTGTTGGAAGAATTAAGACAAGATAATTCCGATATAAGAATCCGCTATTTCTATTTTTTTCTTTTATGTCAGAAGTATAAAATAATAAACAGACGTTTAGACCAGCTTAATCGAACTAAATAAAAATAAAGGCTGAATCAAAAGAATTCAATCTTTTGATCCAACCTCTTCACTTTTTTCATTTGTATTTAATCTTTCTTTCTTCTGTTTAAAATAAGCTAATAAACTAGCAAATATTAATAAAATAAACATCCATTGTTTTTGTGAAATTCCGATTATATAGTTCATTTGTGGGGATAAAAATGTTAACAATAATCCACTTATCCCTATTAACAACGCAGTTTTCATAAATAGATTACCATTTCCTATGGTTCTAATGGATTTAAGTAGATGTATCATTATTATGGCAATAATTATAGCAAAATAAATATGGATTGGATGATAGATCACATTTTCACTTCCCAAAGAAATCCCCCATGGAAAACGAGTACGATACCCATAGACTGGAATAAAAAGATTATAGATAAACAAAAACGAAAGGAAGCTCAATGAGATTAAGTCTAAAAATGTACTTTTTGGTATACCTTTTTTGTATAGCTTATAGACAATGTACACAGCGGAAAGAATGAACCCTAACAATAGCGTAGCATTATTGCCTGTTGCAAATAAAATTAATAAGGGATTTTCGAGTAATTGTTTAGGATTGATTATTGCAGATGAAATGAGGATTAAAAAGCACACCTCCAAATTTCCAAGTGAATAAGAGTATTAATATGAAAGATGAAACCATATCTAAAATAATTCTTTTATTAACCTCCGTTCTTTTTATTGCCGCTAATAGTGCTAAATATCCGAAAAGCCCAGATAAACCTATTATGATTAATTTGTAACTGATTAAAAATGGACCTATTTTGTACACATCTTCCATTTGATTACTCCTCAGCTTTTACTAGATTGTTAAATTTAGACTTTAGTGCATCCTTTCCTCTAAAACCGATGATACGGTCTACAATAATTCCATCACTTGAAATGAAATAAGTTGTAGGAATAGCGGCAACATTATATAATTTGGCTACTTTTCCGTCCTTATCTAATAACACAGGAAAGTTAAAACCATATTCCTCAGCAAATGCTCGAGCTTCGCTCTCTGAATCACCTGATGTAAGATTAACTGCATAGATCTTCACTTGATTATGATATTTTCTATTCAGACTTACTAACTCAGGAGCCTCAATCTTACATGGGCCACACCAAGAAGCCCAAAAATTTACTACCAATGGTTTTTTATTTTATCAGTCGAATAGTTTTTAGAATCAAGTCCTTCTAAAGTAAAACTGGGTCTTTTAAAATTTATTTGTGAAGCTTCTTCTACATTCTTTGAATCAATAGAAAAGGTATTTTCTTTATTAATGGTCATCACGATTGCCCAAAGAAGTGCCAGAATTAGTACGCCGCCAACCATTTTTTTCATCATATTAGACCTCCGATTCTCACTATCATTCCTAGAATATTTGATTGAAACACCTTTACTAGCGATTAAATTTTTTCTATACTTTTTTATTCTTCTCCTTGTAATTTTTTCTTTATAATCCTGTGAACCCGCCAAATACATTATTAGTTAGAAATGAAATTATTTTAGTCATCCAGTCAAAATATAGGAAAACACCCATAACAATCATCAAATATCCGCCAAATCTCACGAATGTCATATTAAACCGTTTAATCCACTTTAACTTTCCTATAAAGAAAGCCATTATGAAAAATGGAATAGAAAAACCTAAGGTATACATAAACATATATAGGGTGCTTTCACTTGGGTTTGTAATCCCCATTGCAATTACAGCTGCTAAAATAGGTCCTGTACAAGGGGTCCATCCGGCAGCAAAACCCATTCCTATAAGGATGGAACCTATATAACCGGAGGGTTTATTTTTAAAATTCACCTTTTTTTCTTTCATTAATAACTTAGGTTGTAGCAAACCACTTACCACTAGTCCAAGGAAAACAATAAGTATGGCCCCGATCTGTCTTATTAAATCTTTATATTCAGTAAAAAGAGTTCCTATTAAGGATGTAGATAATCCCAGAGCAAGAAAAATGATGGAAAGCCCAATCAAAAAGAAAATGGTATGTAATATTGCCCTTTTTTGTGTCATTCCGTTATTCTCCTTGAGTTCATCAAGGGAAACTCCGGTAATATAAGAAAGAAATGCCGGGTAAAGTGGTAAACAGCATGGGGAGATGAATGACAAAAAACCTGCAGCAATGGCTAAAAATATATTTACATCTGACATGGATGGGGTGGCCCACCTTTCTCTAGCAAAAATATACAAATTTTATTATAGAACCTTATTATGCAGAAACTATGGAGCTTTATTAATTTTTCTAAGTTAATTATAGTGACAAACAAAACGCCTGCACTCTGCTGACGTTTTTTCTAAATACCCCTACCATTTCCAGATGAAATTTCTATTTTATTATCTATAAGTAAGCGTCAAATAATCCCCACCTATTTACCTGCATATTATCTGTAGATAACCAACTTTTTTCAATAAAGGGGTATCGCCACATGCCCATCAAGCTAACAATGTAAATTACTAGATACGAAATGATCCTTGTTTCAAAACTAGCGAGAGATGGAAAAGTAGGTATGCTAAAGAAGCCTATCAAAACGCGATTTTTTTCCACCTTCATTTTCCTGAAGCTGCAATTACAATTATTATCACCACCTCATCGCATTCCCCGAAGCCAGTTAATGGTGTTCTAAAACTGTAAAATAAATAAAAATGGCTTCAACTCAATTTGCTGAAGCCACCATTTTAATCATCTAATCTGTTTAATAGTTCAACGCTTTTCTATTCCCTTTAAAGCAAGACCATTTCTATCGCACAGGCTCCCATTTACGCAAGAATAGTGTATTTCCAACAACTGATACAGAACTAAAAGCCATTGCCCCACCGGCAAGGATTGGATTTAGAAGCCCTATTGCGGCAACCGGTATTAATACAATATTATATGCAAATGCCCAGAATAGGTTTTGGCGAATTTTTCGCATTGTGGCTTTTGATAAGCGAATGGTATCAACAATACCCATTAAATCGCCTCTCATTAACGTAATATCTGCTGCTTCAATTGCTACGTCTGTTCCTGTGCCAATGGCGATGCCTACATCGGCAGCAGCAAGTGCTGGGGCATCATTAATGCCATCTCCCACCATCGCTACCACTTTTCCTTCCTGCTTTAATTTTTCCACTTCTGCAGATTTATCCTCTGGTAGAACTTCTGCAAGCACCCGATCTACTCCAACTTGCTTGGCAATAGCTTCTGCAGTAAGTCTGTTATCACCGGTAATCATAATTACTTCCATACCAAGTTCCTTCAGAGCCTTTATAGCTTCTGCTGAAGTTTCCTTTACGGTATCTGCGACAGCAATAATTGCAGCTAGTCTGCCCTCAACAGCCATAAGCATTGCCGTTTTTCCCTCTCCTTCAAATTTTTCCATTTGTTTAAGAGCATCTTGAATATCTATATTATTTTTTGTCATTAATTTTTTATTTCCAATCAACACCAATTGATTATTGATTTCAACCTGAATCCCGTGCCCTGGTATAGCAGTAAAGTTTTTTCCCTCTTGCTGCTGCAGACCTCTTTCTTTCCCCCCATTCACAATGGCTTCGCCAAGTGGATGTTCTGATCCTTTTTCAGCTGAAGCAGCTAACTCGAGCAACTCATCTTCTGAATAATTACCGTAAGCAACTATATCTGTTACATCAGGTTCACCCTTAGTAATGGTTCCTGTCTTATCTAAAACAACAGTGGTTACACGCTGTGAATTTTGAAGATGTTCCGCCCCTTTAATTAGAAGTCCGTTTTCCGCGCCTTTACCTGTACCAACCATAACCGCTGTTGGAGTTGCCAAACCTAATGCACATGGACATGCAATCACAAGCACGGCAATCATGCTTACTAATGCAGGGGTAAATCCTGCTAGGAAGAAAGTTATAGCAAACGTAGCCAAAGCAATAACAATAACAATCGGCACAAAGATACCGGAGATTTTATCAGCTAGGTGCTGTATAGGCGCTTTTGATCCTTGAGCTTCTTCAACAAGTTTAATAATTTGGGAGAGTGCTGTATCTTTCCCCACTTTTGTTGCTTTGAATGTGAAAGAACCATGTTTATTGACGGTTGCACCAATCACGTTGTCGCCGGCTTTCTTTCCAACCGGCATACTTTCACCAGTTAACATGGATTCATCAATTGACGTACTTCCGTCAGTAATGACTCCGTCTACCGGTATTTTTTCTCCTGCACGAACAAATATTATATCGCCAGTCACAACCTCTTCGAGTGGTATATCCATTTCTTTTCCATCTCGAATAACTCGAGCTGTTTTTGCTTGGAGCCCCATTAATTTTTTGATGGCTTCTGAGGTTTGACCTTTAGCTCTTGTTTCAAGCAACTTTCCAAGTATAATCAATGTCATAACGATAGCAGCAGCTTCATAGTATAGAAATTGCCCGGTTCCCATTATAGTAACGATCAAACTATAGAAATAGGCTGCTGATGTTCCAAGTACAACAAGCACAGCCATATTAGAACCGCCGCCGCGGACAGCATTATAGGCATCACGATAGTAATGACCTCCCACATAAAACTGGACAGGGGTGGCAAGTAAAAACTGAATCCATGGATTCAGATGAAAAAATCCGCCATTTCCATATTCCATTGAAAAATCTGATATCATCTGTATCAAGAAAATACTTGATAAAATTGCACCTAAAGTGAATTTTCTTTTTTGCGCCTTAAAAGCTTTTTCACGGGCATTACGTTCATAATCCCCATCCGCTTCACCAATAACTTTAGCATCATAGCCAGCTTTTTTTACAGCGGCAATCAATTGATCAACATTTGTATTTCCAGGCATGAACTCAACACTAGCCTTTTCTGTTGCAAGATTGACTGCTGCATTTGTTACACCATTAACTTTATTTAGACTCTTCTCAATTCTGGTAGCACATGCCGCACAAGTCATGCCGGTAATAGTTAACTGCACCTTTTCTTCCTGAACGCCGTATCCTGTCTTTTTTACTTTTGCAATGATTTCATCAACAGAAGCCTCTAACGGATTAAACGTAACAGCGGCTTTTTCTGTCGCAAGATTTACATTCGCCTTTTCGACTCCTAGAACCTTAGATAAATTTTTTTCAATCCGAGTTGCGCACGCTGCACAGGTCATACCGGTAATACTTAAAGTGACATTTTCACTAGCAGCTGCACTGGATTGTACTTTTGCATTTGTTTGTACTGCCATATTTAATTTCCTCCTTGCCTAAATTGCTTCTATTTTGAATAGAAACATTTAAACACTTGGTTAACTCGGCTCTAGATAGGACTTTACTAACCTGTATTTTTTTTTCTTTTAATCGCTGGATAACTTGATTAATAGAGGACATGAATATTTTCTCCTCTTATTTGATTTTTTTGAGTCTAATTGATCAATATCATTTTATACCTATACAGAGTATATTTTTATTAAAAATAGAGAGCGCGCTAATACCTAGCACCTCGCTCTCATTTTTCTATTTTACATCATAGCCTTGATCATCAATCGTTTCTTTAATGGATTCTAAACTCACATCGTTAGCATTGAATTCCACAACTACAGTACCGCTTTCAAGATTTACTTTCACATTGGATACACCTTTTAGTTCTCCAACGCTTCCTTCTATTGATTTAACACAATGACCACAAGACATTCCCTGTACATTAAGAGTTATTTTTTCCATTTCAATCGTCTCCTTTAAATTTACTTTTTCATTAGTTTTTGAATCGTTACTAATACTTCATCTAAAACTTCCATATCGCCTTTTTGAATTCTTTCTACAACACAGTTTTTCATATGACCTTCGAGAAGAATTTTTGCTACGCTGTTTAAAGCAGCTTGGGTGGCAGAAATTTGCGTTATCACATCATCACAATAAATATCCTTATCAATTAATCCTTTTATGCCCCGAACTTGACCTTCTATTCGATTTAAGCGGGATACAAGGTTTTGTTTCACTTTTTCGGAATGGTGACTTTTTCTTTCAGTTGATTGAAAACGGCAGCTTTCCTCAAAAAGTGGATATTTTTCTAATTCGGATGTCATTTAGCTTCCCCCCCTTACCCTTATAATACTATACCCTCCTACCCTATGCTAGTGATAAACATACAATTTGTAATATTTTGGGGTATTAATATTATCAGCTGTCTTTCCATTTCCTAAACAATTTAGAATTGGCCAGTTATTTATAAGTTGGCTAGCATTCTTTCCCAAGTCATAATACCTAAATTTACACATAAATTGTAAAATTATACTAATTTTTACACAACCTCCTTTATGCCCAATTAATGGTGTTGTTTTGTGTTTTTATTATGTCCTGAATGGTTATGCCCAAATAGATGCATTAATGGACAGAGAAGAAAAACTCCCCACCCTAACCTATCATATAGACTAATAATGAATTTTTTATCGAGAAAATGTGTATAAATTTCAACTTTATCCTTATTGGGATATTATTATATGTTCAAGCAAAAAAAACGAAAAATCAGTTTATTGGTTTAAATTATGTTAATTATTTGTGAATTCATACATTCTCGACATTCTTTCTTTACACTATAAATGTCATAAATTTAAATTTATATAGAAAGGAATATTTGGAATGGGATGTTGTGGTGGTGGTGGTGGACATTTATCTAAAAAACATAGTGATTCTCATAATGCTTTTGCAAAAACGACTGTCTGGACTTGGCTGATTGGAATTGCAGCAATTTTCGGAGTACTTTATTTTTTCAACTAAACAGATTAAAAAAAGGAGAAATTGTACATGTCAAATATGATTAAACGTTCTAAAATAGCTAAAAACATTACCGAGTTAATAGGAAAAACCCCTCTTGTCCGTCTGAATAGGATCAGTGATGAAACAGGAACGGAAATCCTGGCGAAATTAGAATACTTTAATCCATTAGGGAGCGTTAAAGACCGCATAGGACTTGCAATGATCGAAAACGCAGAAGAACAAGGTCTGCTAAATAAAGAAACTGTTATTATCGAACCAACGAGTGGGAATACAGGAATCGCATTAGCCTATATCTCTGCAGTAAAAGGCTATCACTGTATTCTTCTTGTTATGCCAGATACCATGAGCATAGAGCGACGAAAATTACTGAAAGCATTTGGGGCAGAGCTCGTCCTGACAGACGGAACAAAAGGTATGAAAGGTGCCATTGAAAAAGCTTATGAAATAGCCGATGAAATTGAAAATTATTTTATTCCCCAGCAATTTAGCAATCCGGCAAACCCAGAGGTGCATCGGAAAACAACAGCAGAGGAAATTTGGAATGATACAGAAGGAAAAGTAGACATTGTGATCAGCGGTATCGGCACTGGAGGTACTATTACCGGAATATCAGAAGTTCTAAAAGATCGAAAATCTACCGTTCTTTCTATAGCCGTTGAACCAGAGTCTTCTCCTGTTTTATCAGGAGGAATCCCAGGGTCACATAAACTTCAAGGAATCGGAGCCGGTTTTATTCCTGAAGTCTTGAATACCGAAATCTATGATAATATTATGAAAATCACCAATGAAGAAGCCTTTGAAGCGTCAAGACGAGTTGCTAAAGAAGAAGGAATTCTTGTCGGGATCTCTTCTGGCGCTTCTATTGCCGCAGCATCCCAGATAGCGGAATGTCCTGAAAATATAGGAAAAACAATAGTAGTAATTCTCCCAGATACAGGTGAAAGATACTTGTCAACTGAATTGTTTCAGGAATAAAGTGTTAACATAGAAAAGAAGAGGCCTCCTTATATTTAATTATGAGGAGGTCTCTTCTTGCGCTTTAGACAAAAGGTTTATGCATAAAATAGGATAAGTGCAGGCACCTTGTTCAGTTCTGCAGCAAATAACCCTAAGCCTCTAAAAGTAAAAGCATTTTTGAGGCATAGGGTTATTTTTTACAATGGTTAAAAACCCGTTGGACTTTAAAAAATTATATCTTAGTAAAAACTTTTGATTTTTCAGCCGAGAATCTGTTTTTTTAACACTTGTTTAATTTTTTATTCCTACTATTGTTTCAACTTCATCCTTTCCCCAAGTAAAACTTCTTGAAGGAACTTCATCAATGTCCATTAATTCAAGTGTTATACTCCGATTTTCGTTAACTTCTCCTTTCCAACTTAAATAACCAACTGTATGATGAGAATCCTCACTAACTATTTGCCAATCAAAAGTTCCTAATGTATCATTCGTCGATCCAAAAGAAATCTTTCCTAAATCTTTTAATTTATAAGAAGGCAAATCGCCAGTATGTGTATTTAATGCTATTTTAAAAAGAAGAAAATCTGATTTACTTTTCTCAGGTAATAGTGTAGCTTCAACATCAACCTTACCTTGTGCATCCGTTTTTGGCATTGAGTTTTCTGTTTCTAAACTAGTTTTTTTATTATTTTTATCCATGCTCACTTCTCCTGTCTTCTCTTTAAAAAAGAGTTTTGACAACGACAATTGGTCCATATAAAACCATCCTATAAATAAAACAAGAATTGTTCCTCCAAGTAAAAGCAAAACTGTTTTTTTATTCATTAGAGTTTCTCTCCTTCAACTCGATAATTTCCTTATTATATTCCAATAAATGTTTGCAGATATCATTGAATAAAAATGAATATTTCGCTGTATCTTGCACACGT
>JBDNRM010000175.1:0-9411 GCA_047718615.1 Bacillus sp. (in: firmicutes)
CTCATTAATAGTTTACAATATATGTTTTCTCTATACAATTATCTGTTGATATTTCTATGTTTGTTTACTTTTTTTCATTTTCCTTCAAATTTTAAGATAATGTAAATTTAGAATTTACAAAAAAAAATAGTTTTTTACACAAATTTTTTGTCACTTTCCGACAATATTATGCTATATTTTTACATGTAATAAAATATAGTATTTCTCGGAGGTTGAAACATGTTTAAAAAATTAGCATCATTCGGCGTATCCTTATCATTGGCAGCTGGCTTACTCAGTGGTTGTGGTTCAGCAAAGGATGATAATGAATCTAAATCGGCAGCTTATGTACCAAAGGAATTAACGGTTCAATTCGTGCCTTCTTCCAATGCAGGTACTTTAGAAGCTAAAGCAAAACCATTGGAAGGCTTATTATCGAAAGAATTGGGAATTCCGGTTAAGGTTAGTGTTTCTACTAACTATAACACCATTATTGAAGCAATGGCGTCTAAAAAAGTGGATGTTGGTTTCTTACCTCCAACTGCTTACGTTCTTGCAAAAGAGAAAAAAGCAGCTGAAGTAATTCTCCAAGCACAACGTAAAGGAATTAACGACGATGGATCACAAAATGATCAATTAGTAGATTTTTATAATAGTATTTTTATTGTGAAAAAAGATTCGAATATTAACAGCATTGCAGATCTTAAAGGCAAAAAAATCGCATTCCAGGATGTAACATCCTCTGCCGGTTATGTTTGGCCAGCTGCTAAATTAATGGAAAATAATATTGATCCTCAAAAAGATGTACAAGGCGTCAATATTAAAGGACATGACCAAGCAGTTATTTCTCTATTAAACGGTGATGTTGATGCTGCAGTTGTATTTCAAGATGCCCGTAATATTGTAAAAGCAGACTATCCAAAAGTATTTGATGATACAAAAGTAATTGATAAAACGGAAGCTATACCAAATGATACCATTTCTGTTCGATCCGATATGGATAAAGATTGGCAAAAGAAACTTCAAGATGCCTTTATTAATATCGGTAAAAGTGATGAGGGGCATAAAATCATCAGTGAAATCTATACACATGAAGGATACGTTGTTTCTGACGACAGCAAATTCGATATTGTGCGTGAGTATTCTAAAAAGGTAAAAACGGAGTAGTTTATCACTTTGTAGAGGCATAGATGTAATGTTGGATATTGCTTTTTATTAGGATTTTATATTAACTTTGCTTCTTGTTAACTCCTATTAGCATCCACTATGCCTCTTTATAAATCGCTAAACCATTCCGTATTAATCCTTGAATGGTTTAGCTTTTTTTTCTACTAAAGGATTGATTGGATAAAAAATCAATCTTTTAGTAGAAAAGAAATTGTATGTTCACCTAGAATCATTTCTTTTCTCTAATATAATATGAAAAAATAGTAGAAAGTTGGTTGGCAATTGATACAGTTTAAAAATGTCACAAAAGTATATCCAAACGGAACTAAAGGATTGAATAATATTAACATCACCATTAATAAAGGTGAATTTATTGTTATTGTTGGGCTTTCTGGTGCAGGTAAATCTACTTTTCTCCGTTCAATTAATCGTCTTCATGAGATATCAGAAGGAGAAATCCTTATTAATGGACAATCAATCACAGCAGCTAAAGGAACTGGCTTAAGAAAAATCCGTCGGGATATCGGCATGATTTTCCAAAGCTTCAATCTAGTAAAACGATCCTCCGTATTACGAAATGTGCTGTCTGGACGTGTCGGCTATCATAATACACTACGAACTATTTTAGGTTTATTCCCGAGAGAAGATGTTGAGCTGTCATTAAATGCATTAAACCGTGTAAATATCCTAGAAAAAGCATATTCGCGCGCAGATGAACTATCTGGTGGACAGCAACAGCGTGTATCGATTGCAAGAGCTTTGGCGCAGGAAGCACAGATTATTTTGGCAGATGAACCAGTTGCTTCGTTAGATCCCCTTACTACAAAACAAGTGATGGATGACTTAAAACGAATCAATCAAGAAGATGGTATTACAACAGTTGTTAATTTGCACTTTATCGATTTAGCTCGTGAATATGCAACAAGAATTATTGGTCTTCGTGCTGGAGAAATAGTGTTTGACGGACCTGTGGAATCAGCAACTGATGAAGTGTTTGCTGAAATTTATGGTAGACCACTAAAAAAAGATGAACTATTAGGTGAACCAGTATGAGCACAAATGACAAGAAAAAAACCGCACTACAAGCACCTATACCTCCAGCAAAAACGAAACATATATGGACAGTCCTTTTAGTAGTGCTTTTATTATGGTGGAGCGCCTATAAAACGGAGTCTTCCTTTAGCGAATTACAGTTAGGATTTTCGAATATGTTTGATTTACTTGCACAAATGTGGCCACCTAACTGGCAATATTTCGAGAGAATTATAGAACCAATGTTAGAAACAATTAGAATGGCTGTTCTTGGCACAACATTTGGTGCTATTATAGCTGTTCCTCTTGCTCTATTTTGTGCGAATAATATCTTTCGTATATCTTTTATTTACTATCCATTTCGATTTATCCTTAATTTAATTCGTACTGTTCCTGACCTATTATTAGCCTCCATTTTTGTTGCTATTTTTGGATTGGGAGCATTGCCCGGTATGCTTGCATTATCTATTTTTTCTATTGGTTTAATTGCCAAATTATTATACGAAGCAATTGAGGCAATCGATCCAGGACCTTTAGAAGCAATGACAGCGGTTGGCGCCAATAAACTACAATGGATCTTTTTTGGTGTTATCCCTCAGATAACAGCACATTTCACCAGTTATGTTTTATACACTTTTGAAGTCAATGTCCGAGCAGCTGCTATTCTAGGACTTGTTGGTGCAGGCGGAATTGGTGAATATTACGATAAAACACTTGGTTTTCTTGAGTATGATAAAACTGCATCTATTATTGTTATGACACTTGTTATTGTATTAATAATAGACTATATAAGTACGAAATTACGGGAGAAATTATTATGAGCCAATCGACTACTACTTTAAAGAAACCGAAAAAGAAATTTATATTTAAAACCGTTATTTTCGTATTGTTGGCATTCATTTATATTTGGGCATTTTCTGGTTTACCTTTAAACGGAATGAAAGAAACGGCAGGTCAAATATCAAAAGCTATTTTCTCTGGTATTTTTCATCCTGATTGGGATTATGTTTATTTGCCAGACGGAGAAGATTTACTTCGCGGATTACTGGATACTTTAGCAATTGCCATTCTGGGAACATTTATTTCTGCTATTCTTTGTGTCCCCTTTGCATTTTGGGCAGCAAATAATATGAGTAAAGGAAAAACCATTTCTGGAACAGGAAAATTCATCTTAAGTTTTATTCGTACTTTTCCTGAGATTGTCATGGCACTTTTATTTATTAAAGTTGTGGGGCCAGGTTCATTTGCCGGTGTACTTGCACTTGGATTGCATTCGATTGGTATGCTTGGAAAACTATTTTCAGAAGAAATCGAAAATCTTGATATGGGACCAACTGAAGCGTTAATTGCTACTGGCGCCAATCGTTTTCAGATGCTATGGTTTGCCGTGCTGCCGCAAGTGATGCCAGGTTTCTTATCCTATACACTCTACCGATTTGAAATCAATATCCGCTCTGCTTCCATTCTTGGAGTAATTGGTGCCGGCGGAATAGGTACCCCACTTATCTTTGCATTAGCTTCAAGGGACTGGGATCGAGTAGGAATTATTCTACTCGGCATTATCGTGATGGTAACCATTATTGATGCTATTTCCGGATTTTTAAGAAGAAAAATTGTCTAACTATTCCTTACTGTACTTATTTCATTAACCCCCTTATAAAGGGGGTTTTTAAATACTTTTTGTAATGTTTACGCCTCAAACTAAGCAAATTTGCATCATCACCTGAAAAGAAGCAGATTCCCTAAGTTTTTTGCTAGTGGAAACAGGGAGCAGACAGAATACACGAAGACTCCTATTGGATTCGTGAGACAGACGAGATCCCACAGGAGTTTACTCCGAGGAGGCTCATGGAAAGCGAAGTGGATTCCGGCTGGCGGACCCACTGAGAAAGACAAACCCTCTTTTCAGGGTAGCTTAAAAGAAAATACATATACAATCCTTTTATTCGCATCTTTATGCTATATTTTGATACAATGAAATAGAAGGAAAATTTCGAATATGAGGTGTAAAGCAATGACCAAACGCAAATTATTAATTACACATGCTGTACAACCCGCACTTGTCAATAAAATAAAATCAGTAATTCCAGATTGGGAGATACACGCTTCTAAAGACGCAAGTGATTGGGAAGCACATCTTATAGACGCAGAAATTATAATTGGTTGGCAAAACAAGTGGGACCATGACAAGGTATTCGAGAATGACAAGCTTAAATGGATACAAACTTGGAGTGCCGGAGTAAACTCCTTGCCACTAAATAATTTAGCCGCTAAAGATATTCTTATCACAAGTGCTAATGGTGTTCATAGTTTTCCAATTTCAGAAACAGTCTTCGCACTCATGCTGAGTTTAACAAGGAACATTCATACATATGTTAAAAATCAGCAACAAAAAGTTTGGGATGGCAAGGATTTAAAACTTGAAATACATGAAAAAACAATTGGTATTATTGGCGTTGGAGCAATTGGCCAAGAAACAGCAAAAATAGCGAAAGCATTCGGCATGAAGGTTTTAGGTGTGCGCCATTCAGGAAAACCAGCTGAATATGTTGATGAAATGTACAAACAGTCAGATTTAAACCAAGTTCTTTCAGTTTGTGATTATATCGTTGTTACATTGCCACTTACCGAAGAAACACATCATTTATTTCAAAAAGAACAATTTAACAGCATGAAAAATACAGCATTTTTTATTAATATCGGTCGTGGAGAAATTGTCAAAGAAGATGATTTAATTTCCGCTTTAACCAATGGAGAGATTCTAGGTGCAGGTTTAGATGTATTTGAAACGGAACCACTGCAACAGGAAAGTCCATTATGGGAAATGGAAAATGTAATAATCACACCTCATACATCAGGTTCAACTGCCCAGTACAGCAAACGGATGGTAGAAGATATCTTTCTCCCAAATTTAAAGACGTATTTAAAAGACAGTACTGTATCTGTTAATACAGTGAATTATAAAAAAGGCTATTAATTTTCTGATGCATTCATAGTAATAACGTCTACATTCAGTTAGTCAATCTCTCCCTGCCAACTGTTAATTAGTAAACCGTCAACATGAAAAGAAGCAGTTTTCTTAAGTTTAGCAGGGAGCAGCCTGTATACACGAAGACTTTTATGGGAATTGCAGGAACTAGCGAGATCCCGTAAAGTAGCACAATGAAGCTCGGCGACCGCTCCATGGAAAGCGAAGTGTATTCTGACTGCAGACTCATTGAGAGAGCCAAAGTCAAGGGCGCACAACAAGAAGGACATCTAAAAACGCTCTCTTTTACACCATCTTACATAAAAAAAGGACTCAAAAGTCGTCTTACATAACTTTTGAGTCCTCTCTTTCACCCTTCCATTTGCCGATGCTGTTTCTGCTTTAATGCTCTTCTAAAATAGAAAAATAATTTCTGAAATACAAAACCACAAACTAAAATAGCTACCATTAGCAAGGTAATCGTTGCACCAGGCGGTGTCCCTAATTGATAAGAAGAAAATAATCCTGTGAAAATGCTAAATACAGCAACACATATAGCAACAATAAAAACCCATTTAAAGCCTTTCACAAGCTTTATAGAAAATGCTGCCGGTAAAACAAGTAGAGCTGAGACCAGTAATACACCAATTGTTGGAATAATAACGGAAATGGCAACACCAGTTAAAACGCTAAAAGACACGGATAAGAGATTTGTATTTACTCCACTAGTTGCTGCTGTATCTTCGTCAAATGTCATTAGATACATCGACCTTTTTAAAATAAAGAAAAATACTAAAATGATAACTGTTACAATAGCTAGTACATACACCTGCTGTTCCGTAATTGTAATAATACTGCCAAATAAATACTGATCCATGCTCGTACTCATTCCGCCCTTTGATACGCTCATTAGAAATAATGCTAAAGATAGTCCAGCAGCCATCAATATAGCAATTGATACTTCCGAATAAGCATGATATGCCCTTCTCATTACTTCAATTCCCAATGCTCCTACAACCACTATTAACATACTAGAGTAAGTAAGATTTTGATGGAAAAAGAAACCAATCGCCACACCTGCCAATGAAATATGGGATAGAGTATCAGCCATTAAAGCCTGTCTTCTTAACACTAAAAACACACCAATGATTGGTGCGATAACAGCTATCATTCCGCCTGCCCAAAACGCTCTTTGCATGAATTCAAGGTCAAACATTTCCATCCACCTTTTTCTCCTTTCTCTATATGAATTATTTTATCTAAATAATCCTCTACTTCATCCTGATCATGTGTAACCATAACAACCGTACGATGATGCTGCCTTACTTGATGTTTCATAAACTCATAAAAGCCTTTTCTGCTTTCAGAATCCATACCTGTTGTTGGTTCATCCAATACTAATAAGTCAGGCTCAGATGCTAATATTCGAGCAATAATAATTTTTTGTTTTTGGCCTCCAGATAAATCACCGACTTTTTTATGCCGATACTGCCACATATCCACCATTTCTAATGCTCTTTTTACTGCTTCGTGATCACTGTCTTTCAAACTTTGGAACCATTTCTTTTTTTGATATCTTCCCGAGTGAACAAGTTCTAATACGGTGCTTGGAAAACCAACATTAAAAGAAGAAATTTGCTGTGGAACGTATCCAATCGTTAATTTTTTTCCGCTGCCGTTTGTTTTAGCTATAGATATTTCACCAGACCACGGTTTTAATAAGCCTAATAAAAGCTTTAATAATGTGGACTTTGATGCTCCATTAGGACCTGTAATTCCAACAAACTCTCCGCTTTCTAATTCAAATGAAACACCATCAAGTGCAGGAATATGATCATAGCCAAATTTAATATTTTTTATTGTTGCCAGTTTCATTTTTTTACTCTCCTTTCTTTTACATGGATATAGTGAATTCCCACTAGGCGTGCTCCTTCCTAGCATATCTGTATCATTACACCAATCTCTTTTACATAAATTCCACTAAAGGATGTTTTCCTTCTATTATATTCAGCGTTAATAGTTTATCCCACTCTTGCTGCACGTAAAAGTTAAAAGTGGTTAACAAAACTAAATGGAATACTCCATTGCGTAATCCATCCACTGATGGAAGTTTTTCTTTATCTACTATTGTTTTCTATCGATCATCCATTGCTTATACTGCAAGAAAAATGTAGAAAAAGCGTGTGAATATATAGTGCCGCACACGCTTTCTAATTATATCACATGATTTTTCAAAAAGAGAATTTTTCAATAAGGAATTAGGTTAACATTCTGCCCTTCTAAGTTAAAATCCTTACTTCTTTTTATAATTTTGATCATTAATCTAACTATTCTATAGAATACTATGTAGTAAACTTTTCTCCAAAAAAAGATATAAACATATGATTATATCTTTTCATAATGGGTATACATATAATAAGCATAATAAAAAGCATTACCTAATTTATAAACTACTTTAGGTAATGCTTCTATAAAAATAGTTTTAAGAGTTAGAACCTTACTACTCTACCATTAAATACGCCTTTCCAATAACCGCTAGTCATAGAAGCGATCGCAACACCTGTAGAGCTTTGAGAACCAATAAATTGTCCTCCACCTATGTAGATTCCAACATGTCCATCTGTTTTATACGTATTAAAAAATACTAAATCTCCTGGTTGCATTTCACTTGCTGATACTCTTGTACCCTGATTCTTTAACGCATCTGTACTAGAACCAATACTATAACCTGCTTGAGCATATGCCCAATGAACGAAACCAGAGCAGTCAAATAATCCATTCGCTATGTCTGAAGCAGTTCTGCCGCCGCCAAATTTATAAGTTGAGTTTCCAATATATTTATACCCTGCTGTAATAACAGATGATTTACCGCCACCAGTACTTACATTGCTTGTGTTAACAGCCGGTTTGTTATTATCATCATTGCTACTGTCATTACTTACATTAGAAGTTTTTATTTTACTGCCTGTAGCCTTAGACTCATTTGAACTATTCGCTTGAACAGTTGAGCTAACTAAAGAATCTAATTCAGCTTGTTTTTTCTTAGCAAGCATTGCTTTAATTTCTTTTTCTTTAGATGCAAGTGAACTGTCTTTTTGCTCTAATTCTGCTTTTAGCTTTTTATTTTCTGCTTGTTTTTGTTGCAGCTCTTTTTTAGATTTTTCATTTTTTTCTTTTTGTGCAAGAATTTGCTTTTGCATTTCTTCTAAATCAAGTTTCATATCATTTAACCCTGTTAGTTTTTCTTGCACTTTGTTTTGTTTCGCTTCCAAGTCTTTTTTATCCGCTTCATTGCTTGCAATTAAATCTTGGTCTGCTTCCATGATTGTTGCAACCGCACCAACGCGATCAACAAAATCTTTAAAGCTAGCAGCCCCTAATAAAACGTCAATATAGTCAACACTTCCGCCATTCTCCTGGAAAGTACGAGCTCTTTCTTTTAAAAGAAGATTGCGTTTTTCAATTCTTTCTTTCAAATCATTGATTTCTTTTTCTAATGCAGCAACTTCTTTTTTTGTAGTAGCAATTTTATCTTTTGTTTCTTTAATAAGCTCTATGTTTTCTTTCACTGCTTTATCCACACGATTAATTTGTTCATTTAAAGCTACTAGTTTTTCCTGTGCTTCCACTATTTTGATTTCTGCATCAGAGATTTGTGAATTCAATTCTGATCTTTGCACTGAAATTTCCGATTGTGTTGATGCTTGAGCATTAATTGCTGGAGCAGCAAAACTACTTCCTAATCCAAGCAATATTGTTGTGTTTAATACTACTAATTTCTTTTTTAACATTCCCATTTTCCCCCTGGATTCTCTAATGTCTAATTTATCTATTCGAACTAAGTATGTAAATTTATTTAATGTCATTATGTATGTTCTACTTGTAAAACTCCATGTCTTGTCATATTTTCCAAATTCATGACTTTCGATCTATATGTTTTTAAATACAACATCTTTCGCCACAAATAGAAGTATAACATCATAATTTGTCATTTAAGTAATAGGAATATTACAGTTATGTTTCAAATTATCTTTTTTCATCTTTATTCACAATTTGTACAATTTTCTTCTCTATAAAAAAAACAGCTTAAAAAATGTATCATTTTTCCAAACGCGACGGTGTAAACCTTTTCTTTTTATTTTGGAAACGCTTATTTACAATACCTTCCCTTTAAACGATCTTTTTATAAGGATCCGACATAAAAAATAATAAAACTGGTTTATTTTTTACAAATAATTTATTCTATACACAATTCTCCACTATTC
>JBDNRM010000176.1:0-9358 GCA_047718615.1 Bacillus sp. (in: firmicutes)
CCCATAGCGGACTTGCACCGCCTAGCTAGTGAACATGCCCGGCACACTAAAAAAAAGCTTGGAAAAATCCCAAGCCTTTTACATAGCAACTCAAACTACCCAATTATTAGATTCCTCTTCATGTATTGCCGTAAACTTGGTTTAGAACAATTAGAAAAGGGTGATTGATTCGTCTTTTAGGGTGTTTTTCTTTGCAATCATCATTCCTTATAAATAGGAACTTATTTTACCTTTCCACCCATTTACAGTTTTGTACATCTATTATTTCTTCTACTGTTATTTTATATGCATTAGAAAGATCTTCCTTTGTCGTCTCAAAGGGAAATTTTCTTCTCGTCAAACTTCCGAACTTTTTTTTATTATATATACTCCATGATAAAAGAAGAAAAATACTGCTCACAAAAAAAAGTAATGTTATCTCAATTATCGACATCGAATTATAAATTCCGATTGAACGAAAAGAAATAGGAACAAAACCAACATGGATATTATTTAGTAAAATATATAAGAAAACAAAGAAATAAATCCAGCCAAAAGTAGTAATAAGATATTCAAAGAAAGTTAATACTCGTTTCGTTTTCATGTATACATCCTTTCTTATTAAATTAAGAAGAAACGCCTCTATCTGGACTATCCCATGTTGCAAATTCTTTTTTGTTTTTGCTTAATATTTTTAATCCTTTTGGCAAAGCAAAGATAACTAAAATAGCGTTTATTTGCCAATAAACTAATGGATACCATATAGCCCATAAATAATATTTAAAAATGTTTGGCTCATATTTTCTTTCTATATATAAGGATACAATAATCTGCAAAAGACCAATTAGAGCTAAATAGTTCCCTATCCAAAGAATTGGGGAATAAAACGTGTGATGTACAATCCATTGATAAAAAAATACAATCGTGGAAATAAACCATGTAATTGCCCAAGTAAAACTAAAAACCTGTTCTATTAGTACTGGAATTAATCGTCTTTGTTTGTAATCAAACAAGATATCCCAGTTTCTCAAAATAACTTCTATTCCACCTTGATTCCATCTGATTCGCTGCTTCCATATTCCTTTTAGCGTTTCTGGAACAAGCATCCAGCATATGGCCTTTGGTTCATATCGAATATCCCAAAATCTTCTTTGTAATTTCCAAGTTATTCCGATATCGTCTGTAATCAAATCATTATCCCAAAAATCAACATCTAATAATGCTTTTTTTCGAAAGACAACAAAAACACCGGAAACGGTCATTACTTTTCCTAGCACTCTTTGCGTTCGTTTTATTAAGCCAACGATGCTGGAAAATTCAACTACTTGTATTTTTGACAATAAACTTCCTTTATTGCGAATTCTTGGATTCCCAGTAACTGCTCCAACACGTTCACCATTGTTTGGTGTTATGAAATGTGGCATGATATGCAATAAAGCATCTTTGTCTAAAATCGCATCACTGTCGATTGTAGCGATAAACTCTCCTTTAGCAAGTAAAACTCCTTGCTTTAGTGCATTTGCTTTTCCTTTATTTTCTTTTATATTTACAACTCTCAATTTTTTATTATGATTTAATTCTTCTTTTAAATAATCTATTGTCTGATCCTTACTGCCATCATTTATAACAATTACCTCATATTCTGGATAATTTAAGCTGCTTGCTTTTTTAATCGTATCAGTTATTGTCATTTCTTCGTTATAAGCAGGAATCAACAACGAAATAAACGGATATTCCTTTTGTTCCAAATGATCAGTTGCTTTTCGTTCTCTTCGGGAATAAAAAACAAGTCCACCTACTATCCATATAATTCCCATAATAAGTGGATAATAAAAAAGAAATAGTGTTAAATCATGCAACATATATTATCCACCCTCTTTTTCTATTTCATTTCTTCATTGTAATAAAGAAAATAAAATCTTTCATTATTTAATTAATGGAAATTATATAGATATACTTTTTAAGGTTAATTTAATTATGAAATACTTCAGATTCTAAAGGAAGTCATTGAAGTTTTTTGCCTTGAATTCTATTATTTCGTTTATGAAAACATTTCCCTTCTTGTAAAATTTATATTAGTATCAGTACATAGACATAGTAATATTTTCTTTTTAATAATGCTATGTATGGTTAAGGAGTGTGTTGAATGGAAAATTGGATTACAAGTACAATGGAGGAATTTGGATATTTTGGCATCTTTTTGCTGATTACTTTAGAAAATATCTTTCCTCCTATTCCATCGGAGGTTATCTTGACATTCGGTGGTTTTATGACGACAAATACTAATCTAACTATTTTAGGAGTAGTGGCTGTTTCTACGGTCGGTTCTGTTGTTGGAGCGATAGTTTTATATTGGATTGGCACTTTCCTTGATATGAATAAAATGGAGAAGATTATTGATCGCTGGGGACATCTTATGCGTCTATCAAAAGAAGATATTCATAAAGCGAATGATTGGTTTGTTAAGTTTGGGAATTGGACCGTCTTTTTTTGCCGTTTCATTCCATTAATTAGAAGTTTAATTTCCTTGCCTGCTGGAATGGCAAGAATGAATTTTGGCATCTTTTTATTACTAACAACTTTAGGTACACTTATTTGGAACTTTATATTGATAAAAATCGGATCCATGGTAGGCGATTCTTGGGAAAATATCGTGCAATACATGGACGTTTATTCTAATGCTGTTTATGCGCTAATCGCTGTAGCTGTACTCACCATTCTAGTATTATTTGTTCGTAAAAGACTCATAAACTCGAAATAATAAATATAGCAAAATAGTATTAATCGCATCTTTTTGCTAAAAATGTTTTTTAGTATAAACAAAAAAAATAAAACAGGACTGAAGTTAAATTGCTTCAAGCCCTGTTTTTTTACATTCATCTCGTTATTTAGCAGCAAGTGCTTCTTTCTTCAAAGGGGGAGCCATAAAGTCAGGCTGCAATGGTTTTAAAATTGTCTCATTTAAAATGGCATCTATCCTTTTAAAATCTTCTTCAGTTAATCGCCAACCATCAATGCGATTTAATGGTTCTAATTGCTCTGGACGTCTCGCACCTCGCAACGCGATTCCGCTCTCTGACTTATCTAAAGCAAATCGGACTGCCAAATCTATTAATGGACGATTATAAACTTCTTTTACATATAGATCCAACTTATTTGCTGCTTCAATATATTGGTTAAATACTGGTTGTTGAAATTTGGGATCTGCACTTTTTCGCATATCATCTCCATAAAAAGTTCGATCTGCTGTCATTTGTCCCGATAAAAGCCCTCGGCAAATGGAACTGTATAGAAAAGGTGTTGCGCCTTCTTTTTGGCAATATGGAAAAATTTCTTCTTCCGCTGCTCTTTCAAACATATTATATGGTGGCTGAACAGCATGAATTGGAGCAAACTCCTTAAATTCTTCCATTTGTTTAATAGAAAAATTGCTAACTCCAATGCTGTGAATTTTTCCATTCTCATACAATGTTTTCATCGCATTAGCTGTTTCTTCCATTGAAATAGCTGGATCCGGCCAATGTACAAAATATACATCCAAATAATCTGTTTGCAACCTTTGCAAGGATTTATCTATTTCTTCCATAATTCTTTTCTTTGAGCCATTCCGAAATAATGTTTCATCTTTCCAATCAAGAGCATTTTTGGAAGTTAAAATAATATCCTCTCTTTTTCTATTTTCTTTTAATGCTTTACCGATCACTTCTTCTGAATGTCCAAGACCATAGTCATCTGCTGTATCTACAACGGTCACTCCGTTTTCCAAAGCATAATGAATCAGTTTAATCGCATCGTCATCATTTGTACCGCCCCACATTTTTCCACCTATCGGCCATGTACCAAGTCCGATACGAGAGGCTTTTTTATTGATTCCTTTTATTTTTGTGTATTCCATCATATCTCCTCCTTCATGGATTTGAGCTTACTTATTTTCTTCCCTCTCACACTTGTTCAAAACATTTGATATTCTATGTAAGCGAATTAATAAAGAAGAAAATATTGGAAAGAAGGAACAGTTGTGAATTTTGGCGTTTTTTATAAAAAAACAAAACAACAGCAACATTACATTCTTTTAGATCATAAGAAAACGCTACCGCCTTGTTTAACCCAAAAGAACAATGTTCTCCAGACTGAAAAAGTGTTTTTACTTTTAGAGGGAAGCAACACTCACAGGGGTTAGCGCTGGACGGCTAAATATGCGTTAAGAGGAAAAAATCGACTAACCCTTCGCATCTGGGGCACTTGCACATCCTGTACGGCGAAACTAGACAGCCTTCCTATTTCAAAAATTTTGTGCTTATCTAAAAATAAGAAAGGATGGTTATTTAAACCATCCTTTCTCTCTAAACCTCGAAATCGCTTCAATTCTATTCTTCACTTCTAATTTTTCCAATATCATGCTTATATAATTGCGCACAGTTCCTGTTTTGATAGAAAGCTGGTCAGCAATTTCTTTTGTGTTTTTTCCATCTGCAACTAAAATCAGCACTTCTTTTTCTCGTTCTGTAAGTGGGTTTTCTTCCTTATAAACATCATCAATCAATTCAGGAGCATAAACCCTTTTTCCACTCATTACATTACGAATGCTGCTTGCTAATTCCTCGCTTGGACTATCCTTTAATAGATAACCGCTCACACCAGCTTTTAATGCACGCTGAAAATAACCAGAACGAGCAAATGTTGTTAAGATAATGACTTTGCTATGCTCAGTTTTTAACTCTTCAGCAGCGTCAAGTCCTGTTTTTCCCGGCATTTCTATATCCATAATGCATATATCAGGGTGGAGTTGTTTGACTAGTTCCACTGCTTCTAACCCGTTGTTTGCTTTTCCAACAACTTTCATGTCGTCTTCTAAATCAAGCAATGAACCTAATGCACCTAAAAGCATACGTTGATCTTCGGCTATCACAATCGTAATCATTCAAGCTCCTCCTTTTCTATTTGCTTCACATCTTTTGGAACTTTAATTTTTAATATGGTCCCTTTTGAGGATATGACTTGCAAACTTCCATTTACAAATTCTAATCGTTCCCGCATCCCGATTAAACCATGACCTTTTGAAAAATCTTTTTCTGTTACTACAGATGATCCATTATCTTGTATCTGTAATAACACTTCTGTTGGAGATTCTTCTATCTTCACTGTACAAGATGTGGCATTACTATGTTTCACGATATTAGTTACTCCTTCTTTTAAACACATACTTAAAATATTTTCAGCTATTGAAGATACTTTCGAAAGATTAATCTCTTCATCACAAATAAACTCTACTTCTGCCGCTTGAAGAATTTGTTTCACACGCTGCAGTTCCTCTTTTATTTTAACACCTCTCATTTGCGAAACCATTTTCCTTACTTCATTCAGTGCTGTTCGAGCGGTTTGTTGAACATCTTTTAATTCCATACGAGCTTTTTCAGGATCTTTATAAACGAGCTTTTTCGCTAAATCAGCTTTTAGACCGATAAGAGACAGCTTTTGTCCTAGTGTATCATGCAAATCACGGGCAATACGCTGCCGCTCTTCTAATTTTCCAAGCTCTGAAATCCGTTTGTTTGCATCTTCCAGTTTTTCTTCCAATTGTCCTCTTTCTTTTCGATTATGAATCGTTAAAGGGAGGAGAATGATGCCAAACCAAATGATTAATACAAATGGCAGCTGCTTAAATAATAAGTCATCATGCATAATTATCTTCAAGTTGATTGCGACTGACATAAGTACTAAATGCAAAATGTACAGGACAGAAAAAGGCACTTGTTTTTTTATATTTCCGATAAAATAAGATAAGAAGAAGGCAAAATAAACGTAGCTGTATAAATAAGTTGCTGCGACGGAAATCGCTATTAATAACGATGTCCAAAGGTATACTGTCCAGCTTTTAGACGAATAAGCAATTCGATAAAACAGAAAAAACATGGTGGTTAAAATAATACCTGTTACTACATCTATTGTTGAAGATGCGTGAAAAATAAAATAAAAGGGTAAGATGGTCAGAAGTGTCCAAATATATGGGGAAATTCCTGTGCTTTTTTGTAGCACTTTCCATTTTTTTATCATAATTACCTCATTGTTTTGAAATTTATTTCACTTTTAATTGGTCTGTAGCCTGGCTTTCCTGCGGACGAGCGCCGAGCCTCCTCGCTGTGCTGTGGGGTCTCGTCTGTACCGCAATTTCTATAGGAGTCTTCGTGTATTTTGACAGCTCTCTGCTTCAACTACAAATCAATTTAATAATTGGCATTATTCTTTATAATAACATAATGCGCCAATTGATTATTACCGGGAGTGCACTCGTTTCAGCAAGCTGAAAGTTCAGGAAATCAGGTGAAGACTTTACTCCACCTGATTAAAAGATTCCACCATCGTGTTTAAACTTCTGGCTTTGAAGAAACCTTTGGAAGAACTCCACGGAATTTTTTTAAATCAGCAAAAGTGATAAATTGTTTCTGCTCTTCATCCCATAAACGAAATTTTAATGATTGCAGGCTTGTTGCTAATGTAATAGTTGGTACATTTTGCAGAGGTTCTGTTTTATTATGAACTTCTTCTAACATATAATTCGGGACTCTCGGGCTTAAATGATGAACATGATGATACCCTATGTTTCCAGTCAGCCATTGCATCCATTTTGGGAGTTTATAAAAAGAACTGCCTTCTACTGCTGCTTTTACATAATCCCAATGTTGATCTTCTTCAAAATAAGTATCCTCAAAAGTATGCTGTACATAAAACAACCAAACGCCTAGACTTCCAGAGACTAAGAAAATAGGTAATTGAACAAGTAAAAAAGATTGCCATCCTAATGTTACACCAAGTAAAACAATAAGAGAAACAAGAAAGATATTTGTTAAATACGTATTAATACGTTCGTTCCATCGTGCATTTCTTCTATTAAAACGGTTCATTATTAAAAATTCGTAAATTGGCCCTAACAAAAACATAATTAAAGGATTACGATATAAACGGTATTTTAATTTAGTTGCAAAAGAAGCCTGCAAATACTCCTCTACTGTCATCATCCACAAATCACCAACTCCACGCTTATCTAAATTACTGCTTGTAGCATGGTGAATAGAATGGCTATGCTGCCATTTATTATATGGGAACATCGTAAGAATGCCGGTAATCATTCCTAAAATTTTATTGGCACGTCGGTTTTTAAAAAATGAAAAGTGACAGCAATCATGGAAAATAATAAAAATTCTTGTTAGGAACCCTGCTGCTAAAATAGTAAGCGCTAATGTTAATACATAAGAAATAGACAAACTTTGATAAGCTAAAAACCAAAGTATAAAAAATGGAAAAATCGTATTTACAATTTGCCAAATACTATTTTTTGCTGTTGATTTTTCATATGGTGCAATCGCTTTACGCAAATGCTTAAGGTTTTGAATATTCATGTTATACTCTCCTCTTTTCCTCGTTATCTCTATTGTAAATAAAAAGAGTTTTTTTGTGCAGACATACCTGTCATGCCCCCTATATGACAAATGTCATATAGCACAATGCAAGAACAAAATCGCCTAGCTCCTTGAAGTGCTGTAATGCTGGAAGCAGACACAACTGCCACGTTATCCACAATTCCCTTTCGTTTATATTTCCTGGACGATAAGGATAGCTGTCTCAAACGAGAACAGCTATCCTTATCGTAAAAGTCTATCCTATGATATTAGTTCATACCCCTATCCTTCTATCGCTAATGAAGAATGTTTGTTTAAGCTATTGCGCAACATAAACGGCTAGAGCTTTTTGAACCTCCAATATATTTTTATCATTTCTAAAATGCTTTGTAATACTTATTAAGAAGTACTGCTAACAAGTTTTTCTTCAAAAAAAGTTTGAATCCATCATTTAGTATTACAGTTTCCCTTTTTAGCTAATATTTAACTTGTATTTAGTTTCTTTTCTAGTACAAAATAAAAAAAAATCAAAAGGAGTATTTTATGAAGATATCCTCAAGAAATTTGGTTGTATGTTCCTTTATTATCTTTTTATTTATGCATATTTTTCCGATGCACCAAAGTAATGCTTCCCGTGTTGCAAATGCGACGATTACTACTAAATACTTTCATGATAATAAAAACTTAAAATACCCAGTTGTTTCGAATTTAAAAAATAAAACCGCTCAAGGGAAAATCAACACTGTTCTAACTAATCATATTAAAAAATCTGCTTTAGCCTATCAAGAATTAATGAAACAAATGAAAGAAGATAAAAAAAAGGATTTTTGCAAAGATTCTCCCTCTGGTTGTCAGTATGAGTATGTTACTAACTTTGAAACAAAATATAATAAAAGAAACAAACTCAGCATTTTGTATTATGATTATCAATTTACTGGTGGGGCTCATGGAAATACCATTGTCACCTCTTACAATTTCAACAATAAAAACGGGCATCTTTATACATTAGATGATTTCTTCACATCAGACAAAATGTATAAAAAGGTTACTGATTATGCAAAAAGTTATATGCTGAAACATCCTGATATCTTTTACCCAGATTCAAATGACTACTCCTCTTTTAAAGTAACGAATAAAACACAGTTTTATTTCGCCGATGACGGATTGTATTTGATTTTTCAGCAGTACGAAGTTGGACCATATGTTTCAGGAACTCCTGCAATTAAAATTCCATCTTCCTTTTATAACTAATTTTATATAGAAAAAAAGCGAAGAAAGCATTTATTCCTGCTTTTCTCCGCTTTTTTGTCTTTCAATTTCCTCTTTTAATTTTGGTTCTGGGGCAAATTCTTCTTCCCAATGAGGTGGTTTTATTATTTTCCCATCCTCTGCTCTAAATCGTGGCTTTCCATCTTCAAATAATTTCCCCATATTTGCATCTTGAACAATCTTAAACAAAGGAAATGGTTCCACTCCAGCAATGACAAAGCTTCCTTGATTAAAGTATTCAATGTCAGTTAAAGCATCCATTTGTGCTACTAGAACATCATCTACCGTTTTTTTTTGCGATACGATCTTATCGGCAGCCTTGTTTAAACCGGCAAGAAATTTTGCATATAGCTGCTTAAATTCTTCTTCATTTCCGTTAGCCGTTGCGTATAAGAATTCAACTATTTCTTCTCCCGTCCAAACGGCGCGATTAAGTGCTGTTTTTTCATCAATAGCTTTTGGCTTTTCTGCTACTGCATGTCCAAATGCTTGATGAAATTCTTTCACCATATAATACATTTTATTATCTTGATTCATATTATCTCCCTTGTTAAACTTTATTGAACATCAACCATTTTAACATGAATATCTTTTCTATTTCATCTATGTTTAACATAGACTAGAAATCTTTTTTGCTCTATGAAAACCTTTTATATAAAACGGTATTTATTTACAATATTTCAACGGTTTTATGATACAAGTAAACATGGATT
>JBDNRM010000177.1:0-9311 GCA_047718615.1 Bacillus sp. (in: firmicutes)
ATATAATCTAACTTAATTGGAATATTATTCTTTGTTAAATTTTTGAATTTTTTATTAGTTAACTGGTAGTACCGGTTAATCCGGTTAATAATTGAATTAAATTTCCAGTATGTAGATTTTTCCTACCGTTCTTTAAATTGCTTTGGTCTATTTTTGATGGGAGAGATGAAAATGTCTAAAAAAACAATGTATGAACGCGCAACAGAATTTTTGCCCCCAGTAGGGAATCGAGTTACAACGCTTGGAATCACCCAAGGAAAAGGTGCCTATTTATGGGATGAAAGTGGAAAGAAATATCTTGATTTTGGAAGTGGCATCGGAGTGACAAATGTAGGTCATAACCATCCATATGTAGTAGAAAAGGCAAAGAAGCAAATGGATAAGCTTATTCATGGATGTCATAATGTAGTCTACTATGCTTCGTATATTGATCTGGCTGAGAAAATTATAGGGTTAATGGGAGGGGATTATAAAATTTATTTTTCCAATAGTGGTGCTGAAGCGGTTGAAGGAGCTATTAAACTAGCAAAACGTGTTTCAAAGCGTCCAGGAATTATTTCTTTCAAAAGAAGCTTTCACGGTCGCACCATAGGAGCTACTACCATTACTGCCTCTAACTCCTTTTATCGAAAAGATTATGAAGGTTTAATGCCTAGTGTATATTATGCAGAATATCCTTATCCTCTACGAAGTGGTTTATCTGAAGTAGAAGAAACCAATCGTTGTATTGCAGATCTAGAAGACATCTTTCACTATTTAATTGCACCTGATCAAGTGGCAGCTATTATTATGGAGCCTATCCAAGGAGAAGGTGGCTATATTGTTCCACCAAAATCTTTTATGGAAAAAATTCAGAACATTTGCAAAAAACATGGAATTCTACTTATATTTGATGAAGTGCAAACTGGCTTCGGTCGGACAGGCAAAATGTTTGCTTGGGAGCATTTTGGAGTAAAGCCGGATATTTTATCTGTTGCAAAAGGAATAGCAAATGGTTTTCCATTAAGTGCAGTTATTGGAAGAAAAGAAATAATGGATCAATGGCCGGCTGGTGCGCATGGAGGTACATACGGTGGTAATCCTGTTGCATGTGCTGCCTCTTTAGCAGTTATTGAGTTACTAGAAGATGGATTGCTTGAGAATGCAGAGAAGATGGGGAAATATTTTGCCAATCAATTACAAAAACTTCAAAAATCTATTCCAGGTATTGCGGAAGTAAGAGGCATCGGGCTGATGATTGGCATGGAATTTCAAACAGAGGATGGAAAGCCTGATGCGTCTGTTGTTTCCTTGTTAAGGGAGAAAGCATTGGAAAAGGGGTTGCTCCTTTTATCATGTGGTGTTGACAAAAATGTAATTCGCTTTATTCCACCTACTATAATAACAAGGGAAGAAATTGATTATGCTGTTCATATTATAGAGGAAAGTTTGAAAGAAATTAATGTAGTAGTAGGATGAGATTTAATAAGTCGATGATTGAGTATCTAATATCTAATATCTAACTTTAACTGGTAGTACCAGTTAGTTAAATGGTGAAGCATTATTTCAGAAAAGAAAGGCAGGGATCTTTCATGCTTTATATAGATGGGAAATGGTGCAATGCCCAATCTGGAGAAACGTATAATGTGTTTAATCCTGCGACTGGTGATGTGGTAGGGACAGTCGCTAAGGGTGGGAAATTAGATACGGAAGCAGCGATAGAAGCTGCTAAGTTAGCCTTCCTCCCATGGTCCAAACTGATTGCGAAAGAACGCTGTCAATATTTGAAGGATGTAGCGAATATACTTCATTCGCGAATAGATTTACTTGCTGAATTAATTACTACAGAAATGGGAAAAGCTCTTTTAGATGCGAAAGCAGAAATTGGCCTAGCGATTGACTACTTGAATTGGTATGCAGAAGAGGCAAAAAGAATTTACGGAGATACCATTCCTTCCTCTGATCCTAAAAAAAGATTATTTGTTCTAAGACAGCCAGTGGGTGTAGTAGGAGCTATTACACCTTGGAATTTTCCAATGGCGATGATCACTAGAAAGTTAGCTCCAGCTTTGGCGGCAGGTTGTACAGTTGTTGTAAAGCCTGCTGAGTCAACTCCTTTAACGGCAATTGAAGTGGTAAAGGCTTTTGATGTAGCCAAAGTACCTAAAGGTGTCATCAATTTGGTACATGGTATTCCCAAAGAAATTGGCAATGCCATAATGAGTAGTGATAGTGTACGTAAGATTACTTTTACTGGTTCAACCAAAGTTGGAAAAGAGCTTATGCGCCAGTCAGCTGATACGATGAAAAAAGTTTCGATGGAACTTGGTGGACATGCTCCATTTATTGTATTTGAGGATGCAGATATTGAAAAAGCAGCTGATGGAGTGATTACTAGCAAGTTTAGAAATTCTGGACAAACTTGTGTTTGTACGAATCGAGTTTATGTTCAAAAGTCAATTATAAAACAATTTACAGAAGTTTTAGGTGAAAAAATGAAAAATTTAGTAATTGGTAATGGACTAGATCCTGAGGTAAATATGGGGCCATTGATTAATGAACAAGCTGTTCAAAAGGCAAAAGACCATATTGAGGATGCTGTTATGAAAGGAGCTGAAGTTTTATTTGGTGGGAAGCAGCCAGAAGGAAAGCAATTCGAAAATGGCTATTTCTTTGAACCCACGGTTCTCCTTCATGCCACACATCAAATGAAAATTGCTGGAGAAGAAACCTTTGGTCCAGTTGCTCCAATTTTTGAATTTGAATATGAGGAAGAAGTAATTCAAAAAGCAAATGAGACTAAATATGGATTAGCCTCCTATATTTTCACAAAAGACGCATCACGTATTTTTAGAGTATCAGAAGCGCTTGAATATGGAATTGTCGGCATTAATGATCCATTACCTGCTGTTACACAAGCACCGTTCGGTGGAGTTAAACAATCAGGAATTGGGCGTGAAGGCGGGAAATATGGTATCGAAGATTATTTAGATTATAAATATTTATCAATGGAACTTGATCTGTAAACCTTCTTAAAAAATCGTTATGAAGGGCCAAGTGATTTTTTGAAAATAATGAATGGAATAATCTGTCTTTTTGCAAATCAATTTCTAATAATAATTTTCAACAAATTTGGAGGTTAATGATGAAAAAATTAAGTTTCTTTATAGCGATACTATTGGTGGTTTTATCATTAAGTGCATGCGGATCAAAAAATACTAGTGGTGCGAATGGTTCAGGTAATGGAAATACATTGAAAGCCATTAAAGATGAAGGGAAAATTACGATAGCTGTAGATGATACATACCCACCAATGGAGTTTCGGAACGATAAGAATGAGTTGGTTGGCTTGGATATTGATCTTGCAAAAGAAGTAGCAAAAGAGTTAGGGGTAAAAGCGGAATTTATTCCTACAGCGTGGGATGGAATTATTCCTGGTCTCGATGCAAAAAAATACGATATTATTATGTCCTCTATGAATATAACAGATGAAAGAAAGCAAAAAGTTAATTTTGCTGAATATCTTAATTTTGGCCAAGTTGTAATTGTAAAAACAGGTAATCCTCTTAAAATTAATTCAAAAGAAGATCTTAAAGGGAAGGTTGCAGGTGTTCAATTAGGAACAACAAGTGAAACAGCAGCGAAAACTATTTCAGGAATCAAAGAGATAAAAACGTACAATGGATATACGGATGCTTTCAATGATATGGGATTAGGAAGATTAGATGCCATCATTGTCGGTGAAATGGTTGGGCGTTATTACATGAAGACTAAGCCAGATGCTTTTGAAATAGTTGGAGATAGCTTTCAAGAGCTTCCTGTTGGAATTGCAGTTCGTAAAACTGACAAGGATTTAGAAGAAGCGTTAAATAAAGCAATTAAAAATATGAAAGACCAAGGTACTATTGATAAAGTAAAAGAGGACTGGTTTGGAGAGTAAAAAAGAATCGGGGTAGTAGATGCTCCGGTTTACTTTATCCCACATAACGGGCAGTAAAACCCCCATCTTGGGATGCTGAGAAATCGAGGAAGCGAGGTGGGGGGAGAACTGCCCAAAAGATCCGATAAATTCAACTAACCATCAGTGGAGGGTGAACAACCCCCCCACTGATGAAAGGGTCACTTTATAGTAATAAATTTTTTCATTAGTATGATTTTTATTCATTCTAAAGGAGTGGCGTAATGATGGACTATTATGAATTTTCGATGAAGTACTTACCTTATTTAATGCAAGGTGCATTAGTTACCGTAAAAGTTGCCGCAATTTCTATTATATTAGGATCATTGTTAGGAATTATCATTGGGATGGGAAGAGTATCAAGTATATCTATTTTATGTAAAATAAGTAGATTTTATATTTGGGTAATCAGAGGAACGCCGCTTTTGCTTCAATTATTTGCTATTCACTTTGCACTTCCAACCTTAAATGCTGCATTAACCTTTCCACCATTTGTATCAGCAGTTATTGCACTTACGATAAACTCTTCTGCATATATAGCAGAAATCGCAAGAGGAGCGATTGAATCCATACACAAAGGACAAATGGAAGCTGCACGCTCGCTAGGGTTTAATTATAGGCAATCAATGCACTTTATTATTATTCCTCAAGCATTTCGTCGTATGCTTCCGCCGTTAGGCAATGAATGTATTTCCTTAATTAAAGAATCATCCCTTGTGTCTACCATTGCTTTATATGATTTATTACGAACAGGTCAGCAGATTATAAGTTCTACATATCGCTATATAGAAATTTTTGTCCTAGTAGGTCTAATCTATTTATTGCTAACTACTATTATGGGCTATATCGTAGGGAAAATTGAAAAAAGTGTGAGTGTATATTAACACGATCGGCCCAGGTCACAGTGACAACCCGAATTTGCTCGGAGTTTGTCGAATCGTAATATATTACAAGAATCTAATTATTAAGCTTGTCTCGTATTAGAATAGTAGTTTCATGTGGAGTAGGAGCGGATTTCTGTAATAGATGAATCATGAATAAATAATAACTGGATAAAACGAAAGTTCCTTAAAAGAGTAACGAGTTCGGTTCAGAAGTATAAAGTTCTAAAAAACAAACTAAATAGCATTCAAATTAGAAAGAATTTAGCGTACCAATCATCAGTAAAAATAGAAGTGAAAAAAGCGTGTGCCATTTAAGCACACGCTTTTATACATATAGAGGCATCCATCAGCCTTATTCAAATATTTCTTGTTTGTTATCTACTATTGTCGCTACTTTCATTTTAACACGAGGAACACCATCTTTTTGATAATAATCATTTAATATTTGCTCTACTTCATTTTTGTTTGTTCCAAGTATCTTAGGAGAATATTGCGCAACATGAATGTCGCCATAACCTTTAACACAGTTCGCCATTGTATCCAGTGCAATTAAACTTAAAGGTCTTCCTTTGTTTAGCCAAGATTTCATTCTTTCCCAGGTAGGGAAGCATACGGCTGCCAGCCTTCCCCAATTATCGTTAAAAATTGTGCAAGTTGACTCAATCCAATCAAATATATTGCTTGAACGAAAACGGTTTAAGCAGGTAAAAGCCGCTATTGGCAATTCTTTTTCACTTACCAATTTCAATTTCTCAAATATATTATTTAATCCCTCTTCGGCTGGTAAACTACTAGCTGTTGCCCAAGAAATTGGGTAAAGAAATTCTTCGTCATAATTCTCCCAAAGTTCCCTTACCCATCCCGAAGCAGAAGTACCTAAAACATCAGCTACAATTTTTCAACATTCGTGATTTTACTGCGTAATTTTCGGTTTCATAAAACCTAGATTTTACAGAACGCAAGGTCTTTTTGGTATCGTGATTTTTAAGGGCATTTATTACATTATCCTCAAGAAACCATCTGGTGATTGAAAAATCTATTAAAGACTCCAAATCATTTCGAACGGCTCTTAATGTTGGTGCTTTCTCTTTTTTAGTTACAAATACATCTTCTTCTGGTTGGCAAGCCTCTCCGTCTTCTTCATAAAAATCATCGTGCAATAAAAATTTATTTGAAGAATGGACAACTGCTAGATTATACCATTCAATAGGGCGCAATGAATATTTTAATAGTCTTTCGTGACATTGATTGCATAATTTATAAGGCTGATTAGGGTCATCATTTGTTTCTACAACACTAATCTCATTTCTTTTACAGGCTTCACACAAATCAGTTATTTCCATTGACATCAATTCCTTTTATTGCATATTTATTTTATCTTTTAAATCAAACACCCTCTTGGAATAAATATGACTTTTTCCATCACCACGGGCAGTAGTCCATAGTCTTTCCAAAATGGATAATCTTCTAAGAATGTGTTAAATAAAAGTATTAGTCGCATTATCGTTTACTTTCAAGATAAGATTGGCAATATCTTTCGGTTCTAGTGATGAAAGATATGAATACTCTATATATAAATTTTGTATTCTAATTTGGTTGATGAATACCAAAAATATTTCCTTCATAATGCCCCCCTGCCATTTCAGGCAAAGCATATTTCGGAATTACTACAATAACCATATAAATAAAAAAGCAACGGCCTATGTAAGCTTCAGACATACAAATTGGGCGATCTTATTTACTCTTCCTCAAAGAACGAAAAAAGTAGGCTTACGAGGATGTTAAATATGTTGATCTAAAAGAATTTGGTTACCATCTGGATCTTCTATTGTTAAATGTGCTGGTCCTTCACTAGCTTCATCCGCTTCAGTTAGGATTTTTACTCCTTGTTCTTTCAGCTGCTTTTGAATCTCTCGAATATCGGTAAAAGAATGAAGGTTCTCCGCATTTTGATTCCACCCTGGATTAAAAGTAAGAATGTTCTTGTCAAACATACCCTGGAATAAACCTATTATACAATTTTCATTTTTCATAATAAGCCAATTTTGTGTAATATCGCCACCAAAAATCTCAAATCCAAGGTTTTCGTAAAATGATTTTGATACATGAATGTCTTTTACATTCAAACTTACTGAAAATGCGCCAAGTTTCATTTTTTATCCTCCTCTTAATAATAGAAATATAGAAGCTTTATTTATTAATTATAGGGAAATTTTTTGGGAATGTACAATGGTCACAGTGACAACCCGAAGTGACAGTGACAACCCGAAGTGGCTCGGAATTTGTCGAATTGTAATTGACTAAAAGAAACTAAATTTTTTGAGCTTTTCTTGTGTTAGGGTAGTAATTTCATATGATTGCCCATGTCTACAGTGACAATCCGAAATTTGTCGAAGATTGATAGGTTAAAAGAATCTTGAATTTGTTGTACTTTTCTTGGGTATTCAATAGCAAACGTACAAAACAAAAACATAAAAACTTTATTTCTTAGAGAAGAAAAAAGGTACAAGATAGCAATTCCATAGTGTTTAAGTAACAACAAGGCAAACAAGTGAAAGGCATATAAAAACAAAGACACCACTTTTAGAGAAAATCGCATAAAAGTGATGTCTTTGTTCACATTTCAATTGGCTGTATTAGGGTAGTCTGGCATTAGATGCATGATACATTTCCATGTCCGGAACATTTGTTTTTCGAGAACATAGGTGGATTCTACTCTTGGTAGTTCTTTGCCATTATGAAAAACAATGATGGAGCGATAATCTTTTGCAGTAGTGTCGATTGGCTTTTGGATGGATTCAACATGTTGGTAGAAAATCCAACAGCAGTTTATATGACCAGGTGACTGACTTGGAAAGGCATATATTTGTTTTGTTTGATCAATTGGAATGGGAACTTTCTTTATTACACCAAGCAGGTGAATCACAAATTTGCGCCTGCCTCTATAGTCTGCGCCGCCTTTTATGGCTGCTTTTTCTATGAGCTTTAATGGTGTTTCTTTAATAAATAGCATTTGATTTACTTCTAATACAATCGTGGAGTAGTCGTGGCGAAATGCTGGCAGCAGGGCCATTGGTTTTTTTAGTCACAGTGACGACCCGGAATATCCCGGAATTTGTCGAATACTCATAAGGCAAAAGTATGATAGTTTTGAAAATGCGTCAGACCGCTAAAAAGGAAGAAATACATGCAGCTAGTATTAATCCTATTGATTTTAAGATACGTGATGGCAAAGTGAAATTGTTAATAAAATATAAAATGCCTCTAATTCTTGGTAATGATTTTTCTGGTATTGTGGTGAAAGTTGGAAGAAAAGTGACACGTTTTAATGTTGGTGATGAAATATATGCACGTCCCCGTAAGAGTAACATAGGTACTTTTGCAGAATATATTTCCATTCATGAAAATGATATAGCTTTAAAACCTAAAAATTTGAGCTTTGAGGAAGCAGCATCCATTCCACTAATTGGATTAACTTCCTATCAAGCTTTACATGACGTACTAAAATTACAAAAAGGACAAAAGATTTTGATTCAAGCTGGTGCTGGTGGTGTCGGTACCTTTGCCATTCAACTGGCAAAATTAATGGGTGCCACTGTTGCTACAAATGCCAGCGATGCTGGTGCGAATTTAGTGAAATCTCTAGGTGCAGATAAAATTATTAATTATAAGAAAGAAAAATTTGAGGATATCCTGGAAAATTATGATGCAGTATTTGATACACTTGGGGGCAAGATACTGGAAAAATCATTCGATATTATAAAAGAAGGAGGAAAAATTATCTCTGTATCGGGAATACCGAATGCTCGTTTTGCTAAAGAATATGGTTCAGGATTTTTTAAGAGGTTGTTGTTTTCAGCAGTAAGCCATAAACTTACTACACTTGAAAAAAAGCATCATGTTCAATATATATTTTTGTTTATGAAACCAAGTGGAGATCAATTACGTATTATTGCAAACTTTATTGAGTCAGGTAATATCATCCCTGTAATTGATAGAGTTTTTTCTTTTGAAGATGCTCAAAAGGCGATGGAATATGCGGAGTCGGGAAGGGCTAAAGGAAAAATAATTTTAAAAATCAGATAGCTGTTACCAAAATTGGAGGAAAATTTTTAAAAAGGAGGGGGTGTCTGATTTATCTTTAGTGGAGAACAATAGATAATTGAAATTCTCGCTATTCCCCATAGATGTTAGGTCGCATTGTCTTCCAATATATGATAATGATGACCTTTCCTTTTATTTGATATAATGTAATTGGAGGTGATACTAAATGAAAAAAGTTTCTATCTATATTGATATGTATAACTTTCTTGCCTACTCCTATAAGTTTTTAGGTAATAGAGCGTACTTGGATTTTGTTACTATCCATAAAACATTCATTAATGATGATGAAGTCTTAGAGAAAGTAAAAATCTATGGTGGTTCTAGCATGGGAGGACTGTTAAACAAATTAAGTCAATATAATCATATTGAAATAACAGAGGAATCTA
>JBDNRM010000178.1:0-9186 GCA_047718615.1 Bacillus sp. (in: firmicutes)
CGCGGAAAGCGAAGCAACCCGTAGTGGAAAGCAACCCCCACAATAAAAAACAAGCTTCCCATTTTATTGTTAAACCGAGTAACATCAAGACTTGCAAACGAATTTGATGGTGCGAAGTTTGAGTAGTTAAGTATAAAAACTATGTTGTTCCATTACGCTACAAACACTCGCTTTCCGCTGGGAAGAAGCTGAGACCTTGCAGGCAAGGGCCGAAGCGGCTAAAGCCGAGCCCCATGGAAAGCGAAGTGTATGCAGGCTGCGGGTGATTACTACAAACTTTCTTTTTTACATGAATAAAAAACCAAAACCATGATACGAAATATTTTTTACATCTTCGTATCATGGTTTGGGTTTTTTTTTTGGCTGGGATACTTATGTCCCAGCTTCTTTTTAAATGTCCGGTAAAAAGGACAAGTTGAATCTCTTCGTTGGCTTAATTTTTGCTTCTTAGTTCTAACTGAGGATTTTCAACATTGCTCGCGTCCTGTGAGCAATGTTGAAACCACCTAGGAAAAAGCGCATAAAATTCTGAAGCTAGATGAGCGTCTAGCTTCAGAAATAAGGCTTGTTCTTTCTGAGAGATTATTTTTAGTTAAATGCGTATTCATCGTATTCTTGTGTAAACTTATTTCCTAAATGATCGGTATAGTTAAGCACATAATGGTAATTCTCAGTAAGAGATGGTTTTTCGTAATAGTAAGTAAATAATCCTTGTATTAGCTGAAATGTTTGGCTGTTGATTAGATTATTTTCTTGATTATACACATTCCATACTAATGACATATTACCAGTTGTTGTGATAGCAAGATTAATTCCTTTTGTATAAGATTTTTCCTCATTACTTGGCACCTTTGATAATTGCTCTTGTTGAAGCCAGGCTGGTTTTTCAGTAGTCATTTTTCCTTTGAAACTTTGTTTATTTCCATCTGTTTCTGCTATTATTTCATAGCTGAATTGGTCGTCCATGCCCCAATAGCCCTCTTCATCTTTTCCGTTCCATTGAAAATGATTAATACCGGATTTCACTGGTGCTTGCTTTTGGATATTTTTAATCAGGTTGCCATATGTATCATAGATAATGATGGTCACCTTAGCGTTTTGGGAAATATGATAATATACTTCGGCCGCTTGTTCTGCTTCATAATTAGAATTATATTGAACCTCATCTGGTGCCTCTAATTGGAAAGAAGGGATTAATTTTGCTGTTTTTGATATGCTTTGTTGATAGGGATCTATTAAGGTAACCATTATTTCATACGACCCATCTTCTAATATGTTCCCGTTATTATCTTTGCCATCCCAGGACAACGATTGATTTCCCGCTTCTGTCTCTTTTTCAAGTGTTTTGACAGTTGTCTTTTCTTTTCTTATCTCCATTCGTACGATTCCGTGTTTTGAAGTGGTAAATGGAATCGAATGTTCCACGGCTGTTTTATCATAATTTACATCATCCACTGTCAACGATGGTTTTTGCCAATCTTGTACATAAAAAGCAGTGCTGTTTTTGCTTGTAGTATTCCCTGCCTTATCTTTTATTTCATAATAATAATAGTAGTTTCCTTCCTGAACAAAAGCCTTTTTATCATTTTTTCCATTCCAGTTAAATGCTGTTTTTCCTGCTTTGACCTTTTTATTGTGGACTAACCTTTTTATTTTGTTTCCGTTATCCGTGCGAATAAAAGCTGTCACAGTAGAGTCCTCTGATAATTCGAGCGTTGAACTTATTTGTTTTTTTCCATTCATTTGCAAAATGGAAGAGGAGTTTTTCTCTTTAACAGACGCTGCCTTTGTATCCACGACCATTTTAGCGTATGCTGCTTTACTCTTGCTGTCTGAGAGAGAGAGTACTAACTGATAGGTACCGTCTTTTACCACTCTTTTCCCTTTATCAGTACCATCCCAGGATAAAGAATAGTTTCCAGCAGTAAATAGTTTTTTTGATAAAAGGATCTTGCTTTCTTTTCCTTGGCTATTTATTATTTTTGCATCTATTTTTGCCTTTTTTGTTAATTGAAAGGAAACGGTTCCTTTCTGCTTTCTTGTCGGTGAAAAATGGACAGTGGAGCTGCCCTGCATCGTTATTTTTGGTGTGTTTTCATGAGTGACTGTTATTGTTTTTGAAGTTGTAACGATTTCCTTGTTATTCTTGGCTTTTACGACCACCTTATATTTCCCCGCGGGAACCATTTGATTTTGATCATCTGTACCGTCCCAAGTTCCCTCAAGGTTGCCGCCTTTCCATTTTTTAAAGGAGCTAATTTTTTTTATTGTTTTTTTATTTGTATTTTCTATCGTTAATGCAACATTACTTCCTTTATAAACAGAAATAGACATTTTGGTTTTATTTTGCCCATTTATTTTGAAGGAAGGAGAGCTGACAGTTATTTTGCTTAGAGGAACAGGAGTATTAAGTAATGCTTTTTCTGCATCGATTCGACCATAGCCGAATCGTTCATCCCATCCTTTTACTCCAAGATCTTTTGAAGTAGAAACTAATAGCTGCTTTACCTCTTCAGGTGTCAATAGTGGGTTTTTCGATAGAATCAATGCTGCAACTCCAGATACGACGGGTGCTGCCATGGAGGTTCCACTCATTGATTGGTAGCTGTTTGTGGGGACAGTAGAATAAATGGCATCTCCTGGTGCTGAAATATCAACAGAAGCTCCATAATTTGAATAGCTTGTCAGCCTGTCCTTTTCATCAGTAGCTGTCACGGAAATAACCGAATTATACGCAGCAGGATAATTAGCTGAAGTATTGCCTTCATTTCCAGCTGCTGCAACTAACACAACCCCTTTCTCTGTCGCATAATCAATAGCATACTCTTCTACATATGTATAATCTAGGCTGTTATAACTCATATTGATAATATTTGCTCCATGATCAACAGCATACATAATACCAACCGATTCATCATAGGAATCTGCTCCATCTTTTGTGAAAATATCAATTGGCATAATTTGGACTTTGGGTGCGATACCGACAGTTCCTTTATTATCGTTTGCTGCGGCAATAATTCCTGCTACATGTGTTCCATGAGAATCAGCAGTAATGGTTTTACTGTCAGTAACAGCATTATAAGGCGAAACAATCCTCCCTTTGAATTCGGGATGGTCTGTTTGCATGCCTCCATCTATTACTGCAACTGTAATTTTAGGGGATCCGCTTGTTGTATCCCATGCTTTTTCGCTATTCACTTTGTTTAAGTACCATTGTTTCTTATAGGCTGAATCTTTTGGAATATAAGCTGATTTTACTTGGTAATTGGGCTCTACAAACTCAATAGTGTCCTTTTTTAATAATTGATCAGCTACTTTTTTTAGTGTTTGTTGAGGGGATACTTTTACTAAAGATAAGCCTTTATAAAAAGATTGCTCCTTCAAGTGAGCGGAAGATAAAAGAGATAATCTTTCGTCTTCTGTCATGCCTGTTTTAAATTTTATTATTAATTCTTGTTCGTTAAACCTTTTGTTTGAATCAAAGCGTTCTGCAGTATTAAACGTAGACAGCTTGCTTTTTCCCTGTATTTCTTCTGCCAAACTATTCGATGCAAAAGGAAATAAGAAGAGAATCAACAATATAGCCATTTTTTTCATGTGCATTCTTCTCCTATGATATCTATTAAGTTTATAGATTAGTATAAAGTAGATTTTACCATACTTGGTTGAAGAGCATAAATCAAAGGATTGAAATAAATAGATATCAGTTAATTGAAGCAAAGTATATTCCAGGCTTAACAAGCAATAAGCCTCGGAAAACCCAACGCATATCCTCGCTCTTCATTCTATTTTCAATATATTGAAGTTTAGCTTGATGACATTAGGGAGGACTCCCATCTAGTGAATGATGTGAAGTCAAGGAAGCTAGGTGAAACTGCCCGTAGAGATTTACTTTATTTGGTAGAATATAGAAAGGAAGAGGAGGAAGGGTTTCTTTTTCTTGGTGCTTTCGTTTAATATTCCTCTTTTTTACTAATACTAGTACATGTAGAAAATAGAGGAGAGAGGTAAAATTATATGAAATTATTAAGCATTTTTATTGCAGTATTGTCAGGTTCCTTATTGCTTGTTGTCACAGTAGATCTACTGGGAGGCATTAGTCTGTCAGAATCAATTGGCAATCTTATCAATCCTTTCAAAGTTATGCATGCAGGAGAATATGTTGTATTAGCTGGACTTGTTATTATTGTGGCTGGACAGCAAATACTAATGATTAGGAAAGCGAAAACAAATAAAACAAAAGGAAACTAGTTTCCTTTTTTCATGAATCTTGTTTGAATAAAAGAGATTATGGCCATCAGTATAGGAATGATTAGAAGTAAAGGCAAATGCATAATATAAAGCATTTCTTGTCCTTCTTTTAGATGCTCTTGAAAATTTGCTGCCATAGTCAGGGATATATAGATAACAACAACCCCAATCGGGAATAAAATACGATGATGGCTGCTAAGGTTGAATAAATCTGTTATCCCCATAACCGCAGCATATATAAAAATGGATACTTTAAAAAATACAGTGATTAGCAAAGTGAACACGATAATGGCATCTAGTCTTTGCACAAAATCTAACAGATTAATTTTTCCTACTGTTGTAAGAGTAGGAAAAGTAGCTTGTTCTGTTACATCTACTCCAAGAATAATAATATTTAAACTTACGGTCCAGCTTAAAATGATGCCACTTAAGATCATGGCAGAAAGCCAGACCTTTTTTACATATTTAATTTTGTTTAAAAAGGGGAGCAGCATGGTAAATACAATCATTTCTCCAAAAGGTAAAGGAATAATTTTGGGTATAGTTGTGCAAATGGGTTTCCACCCTTGTTCAAGAATTGGAAGCAGATTATGAAATTCTAAATTTCCAGAAATTAAAATAAAGAAGTTTCCTGCTGCACCAAACAAAATTAAGATGACAATACATACTTCGGAAGTTCTAGCTAACACTTCAATTCCTAAATAAAGTACATAGCAGATGGCGAGCACCAATGGAGTAATTATAGCTATTGATGGTGTTTCTCTTAAAGTAGATGAAGCCAGTAAATCATTAATATCACGGATATTACGAGCAGCAATATTGAGAAAGTACAAGATATATATATAACCAATAACCATGCCTAAGTGCTTGCCGAAAATTTTCTGTATATAGGATGTAAGAGGAAGACTTGGATACTGACGAAATAAAAAGTAATAAATAGTAAATAAGATAACCCCTCCACCCATGGATAAAAGGATAGCAATCCAAGCATCTTTTCTAGCTGTTAGACCGTAGCTGATAACCAAAGCCGTACCCATATCAAAAATAACCATCATTGCAAATAGTTGAATGACACTGATTTTAGCCTTTTCCATTTTTCATTAATCCTTCCTATCATATAGACGATTTTTTTCCTCTTATCTAGAACATGATGAACCCACACTGAGAACAAAAGAACTTTTTTCTTTGCGAGAATTTAGTGCATATGTTTAGCTTTTTTCTTGAACTTGTTTCGAATAAAAGAAAAGATTAGCATAATAAATGGCAGAAGCATCAGCAGCGGTAGATGTATGTAATAGGATATATCTCTGCCTTCATTTATATGTTCTTGGAAATTAGATGCTGTTATAAAGGATACATAAATGACAATGGTACCAATCGGAAACAGAATGCGATGATGGCTTGTTAAATGAAATAAATCTACTATTCCCATAACCCCGGCATATATAAAGATTGCTGCTTTAAAAAATACCGTAATCAATAAAGTAAATACGATAATGGCATCCAATCTTTGCACAAAATCCAACAGATTGATTTTGCCGACAGTCGCTAATGTCGGAAATGTTGCTCGTTCTGTTACATCCACTCCTAGTACAGCAATATTTAAACTGACGGTCCAACTTAAAATGAACCCACTGAAGATTACGGCAGAAAGCCACACTTTTTTCACATATTTCGCCTTGTTTAAAAAGGGAAGAATCATTGTAAATACCATCATTTCGCCAAAAGGAAATTCAGTAGTATAAGGAACAGCGGTATTTAAAATAGGTCTCCAGCCATTTTCAAGAATAGGAAGCAAATGGTGAAATTCCACATTGCCTGAAACTAATACAAACAAATTTCCTGCCACCCCAAAAAAACCTAAAATAACAATAAATACTTCGGAAGTTCTAGCTAACACCTCTATTCCTAAAAAAAGGACATAACAAATGGAAAGCACCAATGGGATAATAATGGCTATTGATGGTGTTTCCCTTAAAGCAGATGCAACCAGCAAGTCACTGATATCACGAATATTACGGGAGGCAATATACAGAAAGTAAACGATATATATATAACCAATAAAGGAGCCTAAAAGTTTGCCGAAAATTTTCCGTGTATAAGCTGTAAGAGGGAGACTAGGATACTGACGAAATAAGAAGTAGTAAATAAAAAATAAGATAATGCCGCAAGTCATCGATAAAAGGATAGCAAGCCAAGCATCTTTTCGTGCCGATATTCCATAGCTGATCACCAAAGCAGTTCCCATTTCAAATATAAGCATCATGGAGAATAATTGAATAACACTAAGTTTAGCCTTTTCCATCGTTTATAAAATTACTCCTGTCTAAAGGGATATAGGATTATTCATTAATCGGGTAATGAGTGTTTCATTAAGAGATGAATTTCTTTTTAAACGTTTTTCGAATAAAGGAAACAAGTAACATAACCAATGGAACTATCATTATCATAGTTACATGAAAATAAGGGGATATAATCTCTCGCTCTTTGAAATGTTCTTGGAAATTAGCGGATATGACCATTGATAAATAGATGACAATCATTCCAATTGGAAACGTAATCCGATAATGGTTTTTCAATTTAAATAAATCTACTATTCCCAACAAGGAAACATAAATATAAATAGATGCTTTAAAAAAAACCGTAATTAATAAAGTAAATACGATGATAGTATCTAATCTCTGCACAAAATCAAGCAAATTGATCGTTCCTACTGTTGTAAGGGTAGGGAAAGAGGCACGTTCTGTTGCATTAACCCCAAGAACGGCAATATTTAAACTCACGGTCCAACTTAAAATAACACCACTTGCCACTATGGCAGAAAGCCATACTTTTTTCACATATTTAGCTTGATTTAAATAGGGAAGAATCATCGTAAAAACAATCATTTCCCCAAAAGGAAAAACTATGGTATAAGGGAAAAAGGTTTTTAAAATGGGTTTCCATCCGTTTTCTAATAAAGGAAGGAGGTTATGAACCTCCACATTGCCAGAAATCAAAACCAAAAAATTTCCTGCTAATCCAAAGAAGCATAAAATAACAATAAATATTTCTGATGTTCTGCTTAGCACTTCAATTCCTAAATAAATCACATAGCATATCACAAGAACTAAAGGAATGATGATGGCAATTAAAGGAGTCTCTCTTAAAGTAGAAGAGACAAGTAAATCACCAAATTCACGAATGTTTCTAGAGGCGATATGCAAAAAGTAAATAATGTATAAAAAACCAATGAAGGAACCTGCGTATTTTCCCAAAATTTTTCTTGCATAGCCTGTGAGGGGAAGTGTTGGATATTGGCGGTATAATAAATAATAAACTATAAATAAGATACCCCCTCCTCCCATAGATAAAAGAATGGCAATCCATGCATCTTTTCTTGCTGAAATTCCATAGCTAACAACCAAAGCAGTTCCCATATCAAATATAAACATCATTGAGAATAATTGAATAACGCTTATTTTAAATTTCTCCACATTTAGATAATCCTCCGTTTTTCTTGAAAGATAAGAAAGTTTAAGTTTTCTGCAGTCTGATAAGTGTCTAGCTTCGCCGTACAGAATGTACAAGTGTCGGCGAAGACAATAAGGTTCGCAGGATGCGAATTAATCGATGTTGCGTATTTAATCGATTTTCCTCTTTTACGTGTATTTAGCCGGCCAGCGCCTAGCCCCTGTGCGTATTGCCTCTTGCCTCTAAAAGTAAAGAACACTTTTTGAGTCAAGAGAACATTTTTTTTCGGGGCTGAACAAGGCGCTTGCGCTTTTCTTACCACCGCTCTTTAATTCGATGATGGATTAGTAAGCATGCCTGTTCGACGTATAAATGCTTCTACTTTTACATTGACCTTTGTTTCAGGAAATACTTCACTATCCCATTTCTTGGCGATCTTTTTCCAAGCTTTTTTGTCTTTTATGTTTACTTGTTCACCAAATCCTAAAAAATCACTTTTTTCATTTTGGGCAATAGTTATAGTGCTCCTGATTTCTTCCTTTATTTTTGTTTCCAAGTCTTTTTCCAGCTGTTTTATTTCTTCGGGCTTTGAAAGATCGACAGAACAAAGCGTTTCTGAAATAGTTCCCTCTGCATCAACATGTATATTAATTTCAGGCTGCTGGTTAATCATATTGATTTTTGTTTTTGTAGTGGATCGGTAAATCTCCACAGCGATTGCATTTTTCATTTCTTTGCAATCCAAATTTACTACTGTTTTTTTTATTTCATTCATAATCCAGGTAGTGCCTCTAGTTGTTTCATCATCCAGCCAGTCGATTAGCTTACCATCAGTAAAAAGGGCTAGTCCACCTAGTTCTATTCTTGCACTTGGAGAGATTTGCTGCATATTTTCTGCTTTATTTCCTTGTTCTTTGTCTCCCTGTACTTTAATTCCTGAAATAACTAGACTTCCTTCTTTCAATCCCTCAATAACTTGATCTGCTTGTGTACCGATGAATTCTCCCCAATCATCTTCAGATGATTGCAAGTTTTTTACTATTTCATCTGAAGGAATTGGGTATAATTGGGTGGTGATTTGAAGAATATCTTTTGCTAAAGAGTTTTTTGCCACTAAAACGGGGAAAAGGAGCCGAAACTTAGAATCCCGTTCAATGACATCAAATAAGCTTTGAATGCCATCTTTAGCTACATCTTCACCAATTATCATTATTTGAATATGTGGAAAAAACAGATGTCCTGGAACCATTGGCGAAATCTTTCGAAGAGACTCCGATAAGGTACTGCCAGTACTGCTGAGTGTTTTAACGGGAGATGCCTGTACCTTTCCTCCTTGCTGGCCACCAGCTACTTGGGATGGATTAATAATTTGTACAGTGGTTCGAAACCTATTATCGTCCGTATCGTCTTTGTCAATGGCGATGGCTGAAATACAGCTCCGAGGAGTAAACTTTGATAAAAAAATGTGAAAGATGTTAAAGT
>JBDNRM010000179.1:0-9161 GCA_047718615.1 Bacillus sp. (in: firmicutes)
GATATATATTCAATCAAATTATCAATTTATATATATAAATGTGCTTTAAAATAGAAACTATCTTTTATTATGATAAAATGGAGGAAAGGCCGTGAAAAAGGAATTTGCAGATTATATACAGTCTAATCAAGAGGAGGTCCTTTCTAATTGGCTTAACCTAATGAAGGAAGACAAGGATGAAACGACTGAACAATTATGTTCGGATAAATTGTTTTCCGTAACTGGTCAAGAATATGTTAATCTCTTCACGATGCATTCACTGGATTTAGATGGAAAGTTTAATGATAAACTGCTTCTGTTTATTGAGAAGGCAGTCAGTTTAAATTGGCCTCTATCCTTTTTGGTAAAAGGATTACAGACTTTTGAAGAAATAATATTTCAAGCAATGGAGAAACAAGAGGCGTTTGCCGAAAAGGATTCACTTGAATATGTTCGTGATTTTCATAATTGGCTTAACCCGCTATGTAGTAAAGTGATTCGTACATATTCGAATATTTGGGAAAGAACAGTATCTATGCAAAAAATTGCGCTTCAGGAATTATCTGCGCCCCTTATTCCAGTATTTGATGGCATTACAATCATGCCGTTAGTGGGAACCATTGATACACAAAGGGCGAAGCAAATTATGGAAAATTTATTGGATGGTGTGGTAAAACATCGCTCAGAAGTAGTACTCATTGATATTACTGGTGTTCCAGTAGTTGATACAATGGTGGCACATCATATTATTCAGGCAACAAATGCTGTAAGGCTAGTAGGTACAAAAAGTATGATTGTCGGTATTCGGCCAGAGATTGCACAGACAATTGTTAATTTAGGGATTAACTTAGAACAGTTTGAAACAAAGAATACTTTAAAAAAAGGCATGGAAAGTGCTTTAGAATATACGAATAGAAAATTGGTTGAATTGGGGTGAATAAAGTGAGAATACCAATATTAAAACTTCATGATTGTTTACTTATATCTATCCAGTGGGAACTGGATGATCAAACAGCTTTGCAATTTCAGGAAGATTTATTAAATAAAATCCACGAAACAAGTGCTAATGGTGTTGTTATCGATTTAACGTCTATCGACTTTATAGACTCCTTTATTGCAAAAGTATTAGGTGACGTAATTGGTATGTCAAAACTAATGGGAGCGAAAGTTGTGCTTACAGGAATTCAGCCTGCTGTTGCCATTACTTTAGTAGAACTTGGCATAAGCTTAAATGATGTATTAACAGCCTTGGATTTAGAAAAAGGTTTGGAGAAATTACAACAGGAATTGGGGGACTGACCTATGGGGGACCAATCCTGTGTAAAAATAGTGAATGAATGGGACATCGTAGCAGCACGTCAACTAGGAAGAAACGTTGCTAAAGAGCTAGGATTCGGTACTGTGGATCAGGCTCGCATTACTACTGCCATTAGTGAATTAGCGAGAAATATTTATTTGTATGCAGGGCAAGGACAGATATGTATTGAAAAGCTGGCAGAGAACGGAAAAATAGGACTGCGGTTAAGTGCTGTTGATAATGGACCAGGAATTAAAGATATTAGGCAAGTTATGCAAGATGGATTTTCAACATCTGGCGGATTAGGGGCCGGGTTGCCTGGTGTAAAACGACTGATGGATGAATTTGATATCGAAACGTCTGTGGGACAAGGTACAGATATTAAAGCTGTAAAGTGGCTTAGATAGGAGGGAGATAAATGGAGTTCCGAGAAATGATGGATTCTAAGTATCGAGATCTTCTAGTGAGTTATATAAAAGATGAATCTGAACAGGCCCTTTATCAAGGGCAGAAGTTTAGTAGGAAATCGATTGAACATAAAATATCACCAGAAGATATTATTAGCTTGCACAAATATTTAATGATTGATTTATACCCTGATTTACCAGAACATGTGATAAAATCGTTTGATATTTTGCTGGAGGTAATGATCGGATATGGTTTTGCCTATCGTGAACATCAAAGTCTTCGTCATGTACAGCAAGAAATCAGAAGTGAGATGGAGATTGCGGCAAATGTCCAACAGACACTTTTAAGCACTGAAATTCCCTCTTTAGCCGAATTGGATATAGGTGCTATTAGTGTACCAGCTAAAATGATGAATGGAGATTATTACCATTTTGTAGAAGACGAAGGGCATTCGATTAGTATTGCAATTGCTGATGTAATCGGAAAGGGCATTCCTGCTGCGCTTTGTATGTCGATGATAAAATATGCGATGGATAGCCTTCCGGAAAATAGGAAGCTTCCTAGTAATGTGCTGGAGAACTTAAATCGGGTTGTGGAACAGAATGTTGATCCAAGCATGTTTATCACAATGTTTTATGGCAGATATGATATTCGGTCACATATATTCCATTATGCTTCAGCAGGACATGAGCCTGGTTTATTTTATGATGCAAATACAGGAGGATTTAGTGATCTTGAAGCGAAGGGTCTTTTGCTTGGGGTAGACAAAAAAACAAAATATGAACAAGTGAAAAAAGAAATAAATCCAGGTGATATGATTGTTTTAATGTCTGATGGTGTAACGGAATGCAGAACAGAAGAGGGATTTATTGAAAAGGAAAATTTAATCGGTTACATAAAAAAACATATGCATTTAAAAGCGCAGGATGTTGTCGAGAATGTATATAAGGAATTAGAGAAAATCCAAGATTTTCAGTTAAGAGATGATTTTACATTAATTATTTTTAAAAGAGAGGTTTAACGTATTCGTTTATTGGGTATTTAACAAAGACGTAATAATGTTAAAGGTGGGTCGTGTATGAACATGATAATAGATGTGAAAGAAAAAGAGTTAGATGTTGAAGTAAAGATATCCGGTGAAATAGATGCGTATACAGCTCCTAAGCTTCGAGAGAGAATTTATGCTTTCTCAGAGAAGAAAGGAATTAAAATGGTTGTGGATTTAGCAGATGTTAATTATATGGATAGTACAGGCTTAGGTGTATTTGTAGGCATATTTAAAAATGTTCGTGCAAATGATGGAGAATTTAAGTTGGTGAACTTATCCGATCGTTTAAAGAGACTATTTGAAATTACAGGTTTGGCAGATATTATCGATATTACAAGTAAGATAGAAGGTGGAATTCAATGACGCGTGAGTTTGAATATATTGAAATGAAAATCCCCTCTAAACCTGAATATGTAGGTATTATCCGATTAACTTTATCCGGTATTGCAAGCAGAATGGGTTTTACTTATGATGAAATTGAAGATTTGAAAATAGCTACTAGTGAAGCTTGTACGAATGCTGTTCAACATGCATACAAAAATAAAGAGGCAGGCGAAGTTTTAATAGGATTTCGACTTTTTAATGATCGTCTAGAAGTGGTAGTTGCGGATAATGGAAAAAGCTTTGATTTCCAATCTGCAACAAAAGACTTAGGTCCGTATGAACATAATGATTCTATTGAATTTCTTCGTGAAGGAGGATTAGGTCTTTATTTAATTGAAACACTTATGGATGAAGTTAGAATTCATCATAATGGTGGTGTGACTGTTTTTATGACGAAATACCTTGAGGGAGAGCAGGTGGAGAGGGATGCAGAGACAATCTCAACCTAAGCACCAACTAACAAAAGAGCAAGTTAATGAATTGATTAAGGCATATCAATTAAATCAAGATGCAGATGCTCAAGATGCTCTTGTTAAGAACTATCGTTATTTAGTGGAAACACTTGCAAGGAAATATTCAAAAGGTAGAATGTTTCATGAAGATATCAGTCAAGTAGGCATTATCGGCCTCTTAGGAGCAATACGCCGTTATGATGAAAGTTTTGGAAAGAGTTTTGAAGCATTTGCGGTTCCAACCATTATAGGAGAGATAAAGCGCTTCTTGCGGGATAAAACATGGAGTGTACATGTTCCAAGAAGAATTAAAGAATTGGGACCAAAAATTAAAAAAACAGTAGAACAATTAACAACAGATTTACAACGATCACCAAAGGTAGAAGAGATAGCGGAATATTTAGAAGTATCCGATGAAGAAATCTTGGAAGCGATGGAGATGGGGAAAAGCTATCAAGCTTTATCTGTGGATCATTCTATAGAAGCAGATTCTGAAGGTGGTACAGTAACCCTTCTTGATATAGTAGGAGATGTTGATCAAGGATTTGAACGAGTGAACCAAAAGCTTGTTTTAGAAAAAGTTCTTCACGTGTTATCAGAACGGGAGAAAAGCATCATTCAATTCACCTATTTGGATAATTTGAGTCAAAAAGATGCTGGGGATAAACTGGGCATATCTCAAATGCATGTTTCCCGACTTCAACGTAGAGCCATAAAAAAACTACAAGAAGCCATTCATGCAGAAACAAATAACTCGGAGTTTATTCTATGACTGCTTTAAAAGATAGTCATATTCATGTACTTGCACATCAAACAATCAAAAAAGGGAAATTGTTATGCGGAGACAGTTATTTTTATACATCAACTGATCAATACTTTATCTGTGTTTTGGCAGATGGATTAGGCAGTGGGGAATTTGCAAATGAAGCTTCGGAGGCTGTTACAGACATAGTTGCAGAGTTTCATAATGAATCAGTAGATGCGTTGATGGAACAATGCAACAGGGTAATGGTAAAAAAAAGAGGTGCAGCTGTTTGTGTATTTAAAGCGGATTACAAGACAAGAAATATCATGTATAGCTGTGTTGGTAATATTCGCTTCTTTTTATATTCTCCTTCTGGAAAGTTAACCTATCCGTTGCCTGTAACAGGTTATTTATCCGGCAGACCTCAAAATTATCATACGCAAAGTTTTTCCTATGAGGCTAATTCTAAATTCCTTGTTTTTTCCGATGGCTTTAATATACAAGGGGTAAAAGAGATGCTTAAAGGATATATTCCCCTTCGAACAATTGCAGATACGATTATGGACAAATATAAAAATACGGATGATGATTCTACCTTTATTCTTGGAAGCTTGCTCTAATAGTAAGCTTTTTCTTTTTGTGCTTATAATGCAGAAGAGTTTGGTACAATAGCAATAGAATACCTCAATAACTGTTTTAGTTATTCTGCTGCAGTTAATAATTGGAGAAAATAAAAATAAGGTGTAATGTATTATTAGTACATTATTTGAGTTTTTAGGAAGGATGAGTGAAGGATTTTATGGAGAAATTAATGGATAAAAAACAAGATTATTTATCTATAATTGCAAAAGAGCAATCGATCACCCAAAAACAAGTCAAAAATGTTATTTCATTGTTAGATGAAGGGAATACAGTGCCTTTTATTGCTCGTTATCGGAAAGAGCAAACTGGTGCCTTAGATGAAGTGCAAATAAAGGCGATTATGGATCGTTATCATTATATCCAAAACCTCGATCAGCGTAAGGAAGAAGTAATTCGAATTATTGAGGAACAAGGGAAGCTTACAGAAGAACTGCATAAAAGTATAATAAAAGCGATTAAGCTACAAGAAGTTGAAGACCTTTATCGACCATATAAACAAAAGAGAAGAACGAAGGCAACGGTAGCAAAGGAAAAAGGGTTAGAGCCCTTTGCAGATTGGTTAATGACTAATATAAGCAGTGATTCTGTAGAAGAAGAAGCGAATAAATACATATCAGAACAAAAAGAAGTGTTATCAATTGAAGATGTAATGAATGGAGGAAAGGATATCATAGCGGAGAGGGTTTCTGATGATGCAGAAAGCAGAAAGTGGATTCGTACTAAAACCTTTACCTCAGGAGTAATTTCAACGGCAGCAAAGGATTCAGAAAAAGATGAAAAAAATATTTACGAAATGTATTACGAATATGAAGAGCCAATAAACAAAATTGTACCACATCGAACATTAGCGTTAAATAGAGGGGAAAAAGAAGATGTATTAAAAGTAGGCATTAAAACTCCTTCTGATTCTATTATAAATTTTTTAGAGAAAAAGTGGCTGCTTAAAGAAGGGTCCACTTCAAACGAATGGATAAAAGAAGCGATTGAGGATGGATATAAACGATTAATTCAGCCTTCTATTGAGCGAGAAATAAGAAGTGAATTAACAGAAAAAGCAGAAGAACAGGCCATTCATATTTTTTCGGAGAACTTGAGAAATCTGTTGCTTCAGCCACCTTTAAAAGGAAAAATGGTATTAGGAGTAGATCCAGCTTACCGGACCGGGTGTAAATTAGCGGTAGTAGATGAAACAGGCAAGGTTTTAGAAATCGGGGTTATTTATCCACATCCACCAGCCTCCAAAACGAAAGAAGCTGCTGCTAAGTTTCAAAATTTATTAAAGAAATATGCTATTGAAATGGTTGCAGTTGGAAACGGCACTGCATCTCGGGAAACGGAACAATTTGTTGTGGACATGCTGAAACAGCAAAATAGAGAAGTGTTTTATTTAATTGTAAATGAAGCTGGTGCGAGTGTTTACTCTGCGTCTGATATCGCTAGAGAGGAGTTCCCTGATTTTCAAGTAGAAGAAAGAAGTGCCGTATCGATTGCTCGAAGACTTCAAGATCCACTTGCTGAATTAGTGAAAATCGATCCAAAGTCTGTTGGTGTGGGACAATATCAACATGATGTATCGCAGAAAAAACTATCAGAATCCTTAACCTTTGTTGTAGAAACAACGGTAAATAAAGTTGGTGTCAATGTGAACACGGCATCTTCCTCACTATTGCAATATGTTGCTGGACTATCGAAAGCGGTTGCCAATAATATTGTGAAAAAGAGAGAAGAGGAAGGTAAATTTAATAATCGAAAACAATTAAAAAAAATCCCTAGATTAGGTGCTAAAACTTATGAACAGGCCATTGGCTTTCTGCGGATAATAGATGGAGAGGAGCCTTTAGACCGAACAGGCATCCATCCAGAACATTATGATGAAGTGAAAAGTCTGTTGAAAAAGATGGGATTGTCATCAAAAGATATTGGTACAGCGGCTCTAAAAGCGGAATTAGCAAATTTAGACTTATTGAGCATTTCAGCTGAATTAGGAATAGGTGAATTGACTTTAAAAGATATTGTGGATGCTTTAGCCCGTCCTTTCCGAGATCCCCGTGATGAAGTTCCTGCTCCATTATTAAGAAAGGATGTTCTTAAATTGGAAGATTTAAAAACAGGAATGGAATTACAAGGGACCGTTCGCAATGTTGTTGACTTTGGTGCATTTGTTGATATTGGTGTAAAACAAGATGGTTTGGTTCATATATCTAAGTTAAGTAATAAATTTGTAAAACATCCATTAGATATTGTAAGTGTAGGAGATGTTGTAACTGTCTGGGTGGATGGAGTAGATCAGAATAAAGGAAGAGTTGCTTTAACTATGCTGCAGCCTAGCGATCAAAACTAAAATAGAAAGATGCCTTTTAAGTTGAGATTATCCTAAAAAAGGATGATGGCCTTAAAAGGCATTTTTATTTACTAATTGAGGAAATTAGGAATTGTGCTTTTTTCTATAATAATACCAACATTGATTCAAGATTTTTATTTGATATCTATCTTTTTTATAAAAAGCTTTTTTCATTTGATTTTGTAACCAGTTAGGCATTGGTATCCTCCTTTCGTTATGAAATGGAGTGAATTTTTTATTTCAATGATTTTTATTAGGGAATGTTATGTGCAGGAATAGGGTAACTAGTGTACATTAAAGTTGTTTAAAAAAATATATAGTATAGTATGCTGGAATGGTTTGTCTTGTTGAGGAGGAGGATTATGACAGATAAGGAGCTGCAATCTTTAGTTGAAGACATTTCGATTAAGTATTTTGGAGAAGCATTTTTACATAAAGCATTGTTTAATGGAAGACTTCGCACAACTGGCGGAAGATACTTGCTGAACAGCCATAATATAGAGATAAATAAAAAGTATTATGAGATATTTGGAGCAGAAGAATTAATTGGTATTATTAAACATGAACTTTGTCATTATCACCTTCATATTAAAAAAATGGGATATCAGCATCGAGATGCTGATTTTAAAATTCTTTTAAAAAAAGTGGATGCTCCAAGATTTTGTTCTAGTTTACCTGTTGAGCATACAGCGAATAAAAAGAAGAAAATGATTATTTATCAATGTCAATCTTGCCATCAGTTGTATCAAAGGCGTAAAAAAATGAATCTGCAAAAGTATGTTTGTGGCAAATGCAGAGGTAAATTAAAGATGAAAGACATTATATCGTATTAATGTTTTGTATTTTCATTATATGATTACGGAGGATGTCTACATAACTATGGATGGGAAAAGTCCTTTTTAGGGAGGTAAATAAGTAAGTTTGACTAATGGTATGTATTTGATAAGCAGTTAGGGTGTTTTGTGAAAAGAAATTGGTTGAGTGAGCTTTCGGTGTTAGGGAGGAGGTTGTGATTATTCTTTTTTAGCTGCTATGTATTATAGTAATGGTGCTACTGCTTATAAACTTATTCTTTTATGTAGGGAAGTCTAAAAAGAGATTTTTTAGGTTTGGGATAATTTTTTTAAAAAAGTTGCTTGACTTTCTATTGTTATGTTCTTATAATATGAAGAGTCGACAAAAGCACTAGAGAAATTGCTTTGTAGATTCTGTTGAATTGTAAGGACAAGTTTTATTGTTCCGCAGTAGCTCAGTGGTAGAGCAACGAGCAAATTCTTCAATGATTTGCTGCGAGTTGTACTCATCGAGTCTCATCTTGAATTAACTTTCTGAGATGAGGACATTCAAAGAATAGCAAGTCGAGGAAGTAATTATTATTGTTCCGCAGTAGCTCAGTGGTAGAGCATTCGGCTGTTAACCGAACGGTCGTAGGTTCGAGTCCTACCTGCGGAGCCATATATTGGGGAAGTACTCAAGAGGCTGAAGAGGCGCCCCTGCTAAGGGTGTAGGTCGTGTGAGCGGCGCGAGGGTTCAAATCCCTCCTTCTCCGCCAGAAGTTTTTTGTTTTTGATTATTATGGCCCGTTGGTCAAGCGGTTAAGACACCGCCCTTTCACGGCGGTAACACGGGTTCGAATCCCGTACGGGTCATCTTTTGTAATTTTATACTTTTTAATTATTGTGGTCCCGTGGTGTAGCGGTTAACATGCCTGCCTGTCACGCAGGAGATCGCGGGTTCGATTCCCGTCGGGACCGCCATTATTGGGCTATAGCCAAGCGGTAAGGCAACGGACTTTGACTCCGTCACTCGTTGGTTCGAATCCAGCTAGCCCAGCCAAGAGCCATTAGCTCAGTTGGTAGAGCATC
>JBDNRM010000180.1:0-9155 GCA_047718615.1 Bacillus sp. (in: firmicutes)
AGGGTGATGCTCAGGAGCAAACCGCCTCGAACTTCTCGGTCCTTTTTATCCTCCCTTTTGAACACGCACTTATAAAGTATATGAAGAGATTAAAAAAAATAGTTTTTTTCTTCTATCTTCAAGGAGAATTTTAAAATAACAATTAATGTAAGCTATATTGGAACTTTCCTTTGGAAAGAATAAAAAAATAGCACTTATTATTTTTATGCATAAAATAATAAGCACTGCGTATATATAGTGCTTACAATAGAGGAAAAGGTGAAGCGTATGACATTTAGGGATATCACAGAACAAACAGCAAGAAATTGGTTAAAAAATCGAGGCGTAGAAACTCAGGATATCGCTGATCTTGTTTACATCTTACAGGAAAAATATCATCAAAATTTAAAAATGTCCGATTGCTTAGCTAATGTTGAGCGTGTTCTTTCCAAAAGAGAAGTACAAAATGCTATTCTAACTGGTATTCAACTAGATATGCTTGCCGAAAAAAATTTACTGGAAGCACCACTGCAATCCATTGTAGAAAGTGATGAAAGCTTATATGGGGTGGATGAGGTATTAGCGTTTTCCATTGTAAATGTTTATGGTTCCATTGGTTTTACTAATTATGGATACGTAGATAAACTAAAACCTGGCATCTTAAAAAGATTAAATGATAAATCAACTGGTGAATGTCATACCTTTTTAGATGATATCGTCGGCGCCATTGCAGCAGCTGCATCAAGCAGACTGGCACATCGAACAAAAGGAGAGGAATAAACGATATCTCCTACTATACTATATAGAATAGAAGGAGAATAAAGCATCATCCGAGGCCACTGAAAAAGTGAATGCTAGGAAATTTATAAAATGTGACAATCAAGCAGTCCGGGAGTTCTCAATCAGGTTTCCAAGACTTATCGCACACTTTGTCGTTACACTCCTGCTCTTTCTCGCCTGTCTCGCTAATCTAAAACAGGAGTCGTATACGTTATGTGTCGGCTTCAAGCTCCTCAGAGCCCTTTCATCCAAACTAATTCATGCATTTCACTTATCATTCTTCTATAAAACACCTTTTCAGTGGCTTCACATCAACATGCTGTAAATTATTTGTGATTCCCCTTTTATTTAGGCGGATTTTTTATTTGATTAATTCCCAATCCTTTAAACTATCAACAGTAAAAGTAGGTTTTTGTTCAATTAATGCTAATTGCTCTTTCGTTGTTACACCTGTATGTACCAATATGGTATCAATATTAGCACGAATTCCTGCTAATATATCTGTATGATAATTATCGCCAACCATTGCTACTTCTTCTTTTGCCACTCCAAGAATTTTAATTGCTTGATCAACAATAATGGAAGCTGGTTTCCCAATTACAAGTGGTTCTGTTTGTGTTGAGACAGTAATAACAGAAGATAATGCACCATTTCCAGGAAGAAGACCTCTTTCAGTCGGCAGTGCTGTATCCCCATTTGTAATAATATAAGAAGCGCCATTGCGCACCGCTAGACAGGCAACCGTTAATTTTTCATAATTTATTTGCTGATCCATTCCTACTACAACATAATCTACCTTAGCCTTTCCATCTGATAAGAGTAAGTTTTGACCACTTAATGCATCTTCTAATCCTTGTTCTCCAATCATAAATACGTTTGCCTTTGCTTTTTCCGTGCTAATATAATTGGCAGCTGCCATCGCAGAGGTGAATACATCTTCTTTTTTTGCTGGTATGTGAAATTCTCTTAACTTTTGTGCCACCTGCTCCGGTGTTTTAGTAGAATTATTTGTAACATATAAATAAGGTATATTTTCTGCTGTTAGTCTTTTTACAAACTCAGCAGCTTCCTGAATCACTTCTGTTCCTCTATACATCGTTCCATCTAAATCAATTAAATACCCTTTATACTTTTTCATAATGATAACGTAACTCCTTTTATGTATTTGAAACATGTTGACCTTGGACAATGTTAATTTTTAAAGGCAGTAACTGGTCCTAGTTCATGAATTAAGTAATTTTCTATTGCTGTTTTAAATTCTCTTAAAGAGGATATTTTTTCAAAAAAAGCACGATAAAGTTCTACGTGTTCTATATGTGTGTAATCATGAACTAATTTTTTTCTGAACAATAAAAGTGTTTTTAAATCATGACCAATATTATCAGCATACACCTTTTCATCCGTTAAGATATCAATAATATCTTCATAACTGCCTGGATCCCTCATGATAAACCCATCTATCATCCCATTGCCTATATCCAAAATTAATTCGAGTATTCTATGGGTAATTCTTTCTAATGCCGCCTTTTCTATGAGAGTTTCCCATGTTGATTGTTTCTCCAGTAGTTCTACATTCGTTTGCAAATAGTGTAATTGCAAACCGATTTTGTTCCGATCAACAAAATACATGCTGCATGCTCCCTTTCTCTACTAAAGAGTCTATAGGCCATTACTTAAACTAGCCGGTCTTGCATAAAAGTAACCTTGTGCAAGATCTACCTTATTACGCGAAAGAACAGATGCCTCTTCAGCACTTTCAATTCCTTCTGCAACTACAATACTGCCAACTTCCTTTGCAATCAATAAAAGACCTTTTAGCATAGATTCCTTTACTGAATTTTTATCAATATTTTGAATAACAGAACGATCAATTTTTATAATATCCGGCATAATTTCACTAATAGAATTTAAGCTTGCATACCCAGCCCCTGTATCATCTACTGCAATCCGAAACCCCAATGTTCGAAGGAGTTTTAAATTAGAAATAAAATACTCCAATCCTTCAATAGCGTCTCTTTCTGTTACTTCAATAATAATTTTATTTGGAGCAATATCTTTATATTTACTCATTAATCTTTTTAAATCTTGTACAAATCGAGGATTGCCGATTGTCAGCGGTGTAAAATTGATAAATATATCTTGCTGCCATATGGCTAATGTTATTTGTTCTAACGTTTTTTCCAGTACAATCATTTCTAAATCGTATAAAAACCTCGTTTGCCTGGCAACAGAAAATAGATTTAATGGACTTTCTAATGAAGTTCCTGTTGGTCCTCTTGTCAACATTTCACAAGCTCGTACCTCATTTGTTTCTACATCCATGATTGGCTGTGCTAATAAGCGTATATCCTTGTTTTCAACAATCTTGCTTACTGCATAGACCAATTCATTAAATTCAGATTCTTTTCGTTTCATTGCCATTGTTAATGCTTGTTGATGTGCTTTATAAATGGATTCATGGATAGAAATATATTTTTTCTCCATAAACATATATCCTGTATTAAAGATTAACTGCACTCCAGGATGTAGATTCATCATATCTGCTTGAACACTATGTAAGACTAATTTAATGATTGCTTCGATTTCCGATACGTACTCTGAATTATGGTCGATTCGCAAAAACAGTGTCACACCATCTTGATAATAATCATGTAAGAAGATAATATTGTCTGCATGCTCGCTTTTTTTTATTACTTTTTTAAAGACTGCTTTTGCTTCCTTTATATATTGTTGATAAGAATCAGGTTCTAATTGCTGATGGATTTCATGGATATTTTCTACATTATAAACAATGACAGCCACTTCATATCCATTTCTAATAGCCTTATGGATCCCTTGCTTAATTGGGTCTCTTAAAACAAATTTTGGCGGATAGTACTTTAAGGAAGCTGTAGGAAAAAAAACTTTCCCCCATTTCAACAATCCATTTACTTTTTTGAAATAATAATTTTCCATAGCTCCATTCCTCTCAGCAAGTCGACATCACAGTAGGTTATTATATTTGTACATGCTGTTATTTTCCTTTAAGCTGCCTAAAAATGTTTCATTTATCTTTTCTCATCTTGATGCAATTGTTCATATAAAGACTCATACCACACCTATTCGACTCAAAAGACAAAAGGTTTTATTTATATTTTTTTGACTTTTTTTATAACAAAATATGCACAGCCAAAATTACAGTATTCGTATAAATATTCTGTTAGAGTGCTTATTTTTGTATCAAAACTTGATTTTTGATTTTGATCGTCAAAAAAGCCACGCAGGCGCAATTGCCCATATCCCCAATCACCCACTATATAATCATATTTTGTTAAAATATCACTGTATCTATTTTTAAATGCTTCCTCGTTAAAAGCAGCTTTTCTCTCTTCAAGAAGCTCATAACAACAATTATTGATGCAAACCAAATAGAACACCTCCTTTTTGTATTATTATCTATTTTATATTTATTTGATGTAATGGAGACATACTACGATACTATTCCAGCCTTCTCTTTCTTACATTGCCATACCTTTTCATTATAACCTGTTAAAGGCCATTTACATAGGTATGATTATACAAAAACATTGATTTATTATCCTTCTGAAAGAGATTTTTTGCACGTTGAAGCCCGGATACGGACACAACCGTCAAATTATCCACATTCCCATTTCGTATATAATTTTCCTAAATTAAAAAAAGATGAAGAAACAGCATTAGCTATTCTCCATCTTTTTTAGAATGTATAATTATGCTTCTTGTGCGTGTTCTCCATTCATCTGATTTTTTTTCGCTGCATTTACTTGTTCATCTGCATGGTAGGAAGAACGCACTAAAGGTCCAGCTTCACAATGGCTAAATCCTTTGCTTAAAGCAATTTTTCTCAATTCTTTAAATTCATCGGGATGATAATACTTTTGAACCTTTAGATGTTTTTTTGTGGGCTGCAAGTATTGTCCAATGGTCATAATGTCTACATTATTTTTTCTTAAATCATCCATTGTAGCGATAATTTCTTCTTTTGTTTCTCCTAAACCAATCATCAGACTAGATTTAGTAGGGATTTGTGGATACATCTCTTTAGCTCTTTTTAGGAATTCTAAAGATCTGTCGTATTTTGCTCTTGCACGTACTCTTGGGGTTAATCGTTCTACAGTTTCAATATTATGATTAAGGATATCTGGCTTTGCATCCATTAACATTCTTAAATTGCTCTCTACTCCACCCATATCAGAAGGCAGCACTTCGATGCTTGTGAAAGGACTCTTTCTGCGTATTGCTCGAACTGTTTCAGCAAAAACAGCAGCACCGCCATCTTTTAGATCATCTCGTGCAACTGCTGTAATAACCGCATGCTTTAAATTCATACTAAAGACAGAGTCAGCTACTCGTTCTGGTTCTTGTAAATCCAGCTCAGTAGGCAATCCTGTTTTTACTGCACAGAATCGGCATGCTCTTGTACAAGTATCGCCAAGTATCATAAACGTTGCTGTTCTTCTTACAGCCCAGCATTCATGAATGTTTGGACATTTTGCCTCTTCACATACCGTATGAAGTTTTTTTTCTTTCATCATTTTTTTTAAACCTGTATAGTTTTCATTTGTATTTAACTTTATCTTTAACCATTCAGGTTTACGTATATACTCTTGCTTCTTATCCGCCATGCAAAATCATCTCCTAGCTTCTACAAATTTTTAACTATCTGTTTATTTATTGGATGGTAGTTATAAGAATATTGTCTTGTTATTTTTTCATTAAACCTAGCAAATATAAATCACTATTCTATAACACAGTTAATAATTTAGAACATGTATCATATACAAAGGATTCTAATCTCTATTCTTCATTGTCACTGTAACATAATGGACTTCCAGCTACAAGTTGAATACTCTTAAATTTACCATTAATTGATATAAATGATTCCTCGTTTTTCTCATAAAATAAGAGAACAATGCTTTTTAGAAGGGATGATTTTCATTTGCGTAAAATTATGGTATTACTACTAATATTAATTATAGCCGCCGCAAATACAACACCTGCTCATGCAGCAGAAAACACACAAGAAACTGTCTATGCACAGAGAATGGCATTATATAAAAAAATAGAAGGGATTTCTCAACTTCCTTGGTATTATATTGCTGCTGTAGATCAATATGAAAGAAATATTCGTTCTGCTAGAAGAGACCTTCCAAAAGCAAAGGGATTAACAGGTATTTATTTTGCCAATGAAAAATGGGCAGGACTTATTAACCCTAATGCAAAGGATACAAACCCAATAACGATAGAGCTTTTTGGAGGTTATGGAGTAGATGGAAACGGGGATGGAAAAGCAGATAATGTAAATGACGAGGATGTTCTTTATGCATTTACTAATTATATTCTCCAATATGGCATTGATGAAGATAATTTTAAAATAGGTCTCTGGAATTATTATAAAAGGGATAAAACAGTTGGAATCATCATGGGGAAAGCAGCCATTTATAAGCATTTCGGCAAATTGGAACTTGATTCACATGCTTTCCCCGTTCCTTTAAGCAGCAACTTTAGTTATCGCAGTACATGGGGGGATGCTAGAGGATGGGGTGGTAAAAGAATACATGAGGGTACCGATATCTTTGCAGATTACAGTGTACCAGTAAGAGCAACCTCTTATGGCATTGTCGAAATGAAAGGGTGGAATCGCTATGGGGGATGGCGTATCGGAATTCGGGATATCAACAATAATTACCATTATTTTGCTCATTTAAGCGGATTTTCAAAAGATTTAAAAGTCGGTAAAATTGTCGAGCCTGGTATGCTGATTGGCGGTGTGGGAAGTTCTGGATATGGTCCTCCTGGCACGTCTGGTAAATTCCCGCCACATTTGCATTATGGAATGTATAAAGATAATGGCAATACTGAATGGTCTTTTGATCCCTATGCTCATTTGCGATTATGGGAACGGCAGGAAAGACAAAAAGCTCGTAAATAGTGCTTCCCTGAAAAAAGGGGTTTAGGTCTCTCAATAAGTCCGCAGCCGGAATACACTTCGCTTTCCATGGAGCAGGCGCCGATCCTCCTGTCAGGTCTCGCCTTTCCCGCTAATCCCATAGGAGTCTTCGTGTATTCCGGCTGCTCTCTGCTTTATTAGAAGAATCTTTCTCAGAGTATCCAAAAAAAAGCAGGAATACAAAATTCCTGGCTGATTGGGGCTAGCAGGATGCTAGTCGCTAGACTCTGCCACAGGTCGTGGATTATTTAGGGAATTTTCCTTTTGGTTATTTTTTATTGTCTTTTGGTAGCTCTACAGATGGCACGGATCCGCTGCTTCCTCCATTATAAAATTGGGGAACATCTCCTTCGAATCCTGCCATCGCAATTAAAATATTTTGTTTTACTGTTGTTACTTCCGTCGCAAAAGGAATGATAATCTGAATATCTACTGTTAACTCTACATATGCCTTCACTACAACATAATTTATACCGACATTTTCCATCTTTGTTTTCAGATCCGATTTTACACTTCCAACAACATTAAATTTAATCGGAACTTTCGGACCAATATTCCCTAATATTGCATTATTTGTTGCTTGACCAACTGGTATGCTATACACAATTCCGTGCTGTTCTGCTGTTTTTTCTTTATTTACCTGTATATCTGTAAGCAGAGCTGCTTCCGAAATGTTTCCCTTTTCCATCTCCATAAGATTTTGCTGCACAATATGGACGATTTCCTGTTGCTTTTTCACCATCTGATCTGTATTAAAAACAAAGTTGTTACCACTTATATTTAAGTTATCACTTTCTTCTATCTTCTCATCTTTTAATGCATCGTTAATTACTAAAGATGCTATCTTCTTTGTTTGAGATTCTGCATACTGAACAAGTGTTGGCTTTAAGCCTTTATTAATCAACCATAAGCTGAAAAAAGTAGAAATAATAAAAAAGACAGCAGTTATTAGGAAAACCTGTTGAAATGATAGTGAACCTTTGCGAGGTAATATTCGACGAAAATAAAATTTCCGCAAAGTCTTCCCCTCCTTTTAATGCATTTATATGCATGTAACAGGACAGGTAGAAGCTATAATATTTATGTATAAATTAAATGATTGATTCACATTCCGTAATCACAATAGACAGACTTTCCTTTAAATCTATTTCATAAGGAGCAATCTCTGTTCCATCTTCTTTCTCAAGCACTCGAACAACAGGTCTTTCGTTTAATCCATTGTTTTGCCTGCAAATTACTCCCTTTTCTCCATTGCTTAAAGAGACACTGAGCCCATTAGGGTATAAAATAATCGCTTTTCGAAATGCTTCGACAATTTTCGCATCATACAGACTGTCAATCCCCCCATATAATATTTCTAATGCTTCATGGGGCAATAAAGCTCGCTTATACACTCTGTTTGAAGTAATAGCATCAAATACATCTGCAACCGCAATGATTTTTCCAAATAAATGTATTTCTTCGCCTTTTATGCCGCGTGGATAACCAGATCCGTTTATCCTTTCATGGTGCTGATATGCGCAATGTGCTACTAAAAGAGACATATTAGGAATATCTTTCAACATCTTATAGCCTGTTTCTGCATGGCTTTTTATGATCCCAAATTCTTGCTTTGTCAATTTTTCTGGTTTTAATAAAATTTTTAATGGAATATTGATTTTTCCAACATCATGCAAAATAGCACCAAGACCAAGTATTTTCAATTGGTTGGCTGTTAAATTCAACTCTATTCCTAATGCCAAAGAATAAATGGTAACATTTAAACTATGTGAAAATATATAATCATCATATAAAAAAACATCTGACATCATGGAAGATAATTCACGATGCCCCTGAAGTTCTTCGAGTACATTTGATATTAGTTTTTTAAAAGTAGAAGTAGCTTTTTCCATCATAATAAATTTTGATTTATTTACAGATTCTTTGATTTCTGTAAAATTGGTTTCGATTGTTTTCATCGCTTCTTTTTTTAAATCATCCGATATAGAAGGTTCTGGATAAATATCATTTGTTCTTCCATCTTCAATATATAAATACGAAATCCTTAACTCCATTAAACGTTTAATCATTTTATTATCGATTTTTACACCACTGTTAATTAATATTTTGCCTCTTTCATTAAGAATTGGTTTCGCTAATATTACGCCTTCAGCAATATACTTTGTTCCTATTAATCGCATCAATAACTCCCATTTCAGTTTATATATATGTATATTATAACGTAAAAAAACTTTAAAAAGATAATTCTTTATTTTCTTAAAATTCTTTTAATAATAAATTAATTCAAACTTCGCAGTTATAAATTTCTCTTCATGTATTAGCATAACTTGGTTTAGAGCAATTAGAAAAGGATGATTGATTCGTCTTTTCGGGTGTTTTTTTGCAAATATTATTCCTTATAAATAGGGGCAAGATTCTCGTTTCAGGA
>JBDNRM010000181.1:0-9150 GCA_047718615.1 Bacillus sp. (in: firmicutes)
GCGGAAAGCGAAGCAACCCGTAGTGGAAAGCAACCTCCACAATAAAAAACAAGCCTCCCATTTTATTGTTCTAAACCGAGTAACATCAAGACTTGCAAACGAATTTGAAGGTGCGAAGTTTGGGTTAACTATATGAAAAAACATAAATAACCAGTATAGGGAAGTTTAGAAAAAAGGTTGTTGCCAATATTGTTAGTAATTTCATAAGGATATTGATAAAGTTATATGATAAAGTAGTCATATAGTTTGGTAGAGTGAAAGGTGGGATTAGATGGAGAATATGATAAAATACTTAACAGAAAAAATGGTAGATTATAAAAGGTTTGCGACTGTTTTATTGGCTGTAGGTGTCTTTTTTTATTTAGGTGTCATCATTCCTGCTATTGAAAAATCTCAAATGAATACTGAAATTATGATGTTGATGACAATGCTCTGCTTAGGAGCTTCGATTTTCTTTTTTGCTAAAGCAAAGAAATTCCAGCAACATATTAATGAAATAAAAGATGAAGAAAATTAATAGTTATTTGGTGAAGAAAGGAGAATTAGTTTCCTTTCTTTTTTTGACGATAAGAAAGTGTGAATTTTTTTGGGTATGTTAAAGACAAACTTATATATAGACTTAAGTCAATATCGTACAAGAAAAAGTGTATAAAAACTGCTATTTTTAAATAGGTCATTACAGTATAGGAGGATAGCTGTGTATGGTAAAGGAAGTCCGAACTGTTTATGTTGATTCTGATTTACATATTGAAGCGTATCGATTTAAGGGAATCATGCAAAAGTTTCCTGCTCATTTTCATGAATATTATGTGATTGGTTTTATTGAAGAAGGTCAGCGTTATTTGGTGTGCAAGGGAGAAGAGTACATTATTAATCCAGGCGATTTAGTATTGTTTAATCCTTATGATACCCATAGCTGTGAGCAGATTGATGGTAAAACACTGGATTATCGCTGCATCAATGTGAAACCGGAAGTTATGAAAAAGATGCTGCTGGAAATCAAGGGAGAAGAACAGCTTCCATGTTTTAATAAAAGTGTTTTATTCCATAGTGAGCTTGTATCTAACTTGAAAGAACTACATCTGAATATTTTTCAGGAAGAGAGTGAGTTTAAAAAAGAGGAGTTATTTTTATCCTTATTAGAAGTGCTTGTTCGGAAGTATTCTGATCTTACACACTTTCCACAGGTATCTGAAACTGCTCGTGAAATTCAAATAGTATGTAATTATTTAGAAACGAATTATAGAAAAACGATTACGCTTAATGAATTGGCAAACTTAACAGGATGGAGCAAATATCATTTAGTTCGATCTTTTACAAGACAAAAGGGAATCACTCCTTATAACTATTTGGAAACAATTCGGGTGAATCATGCAAAAAATTTTTTGGAACAGGGAGTAAAGCCAGTTGAAGTGACTTTTTTAACAGGATTTAGTGATCAAAGCCACTTGACTAAATTTTTTAAAAGACAGGTTGGCTTAACACCAAAACAATATATGAAAGTATTTGAAAGTGGTGGAGAAATAGGATGAAGAATATGGAAACAAAATGTGTACTAGTTATTGACGAGAAATTACCTATAGGAATAATTGGCAACATAGCGGCTATCCTTGGCATAACACTTGGAAAGCATGCTCCTGAACTGGTAGGTCCAAGTGTAGCAGACAGTTGTGGAATTGAACATTTAGGGATTGTGAAAAAACCGGTTCCTATCCTGAGCGGGAGTAAGGAAACCCTACTTTCACTAAGAGAGAAGTCCATGACAGCACTTTATTCAGATTTGCTTGTTGTGGGTTTTTCAGATGCTGCGCAAAAGTGTAAAACATATGAGGAATACATAGCGAACATGCAGAAACGATCAAAAACGGACTATCTTTACTTTGGAGTCGGAATTTATGGAGATAAGAAAAAAGTAAACCGTTTAACTGGCGGTTTCTCTTTGCTAAGGTAAATTGAGCCGAAACGTTCAGTCACTTTATCATTTAGGAATATATAACAGTAGAATAGAACAACGATAGAACGAGGAGGATTTAAGTGGATAACTTAATAGCATTCATTCTAATGGCTGTCATGATGTCAATGCTTCCTGGTACGGATACAGTCCTTATTATGAAGAATACACTCAAGCATGGAGCAAAGGCAGGACGTTTCACGATACTTGGTATGGCAACTGGTCTTACTTTTTGGACTATTATTGCTGTTTTTGGGCTAGCCTTAGTTATTGCCCAGTCCGTACTCCTATTTAATACTATTAAGTATTTAGGAGCGGCATACTTATTTTATTTAGGTGTAAGATCATTTTTTACTAAAAGTACCCTTTCATTAGAGGATGTTCAAGGAGATAATCAGTGCGCTGCAAATAAGTTAGCATACCAACATTGTAAAGAAGCTTATTTACAGGGAGTAATCAGTAATATGCTTAACCCGAAGACTATCTTGGTTTACATAACTTTTATGCCCCAATTCATTGATCTTAATGAAAATATAAATCAACAGTTGATTGGATTAGGGTTGATTCTTACTCTTATTGCGGTAACTTGGTTTTTAATTGTTGTTTATTTATTAAATCATGTGAAGAAATGGCTAAAAAAACCTGGTTTTCAAACGAAATTTCAAAAATCTACTGGAATTATGCTTATAGGATTTGGTGTAAAAACGGTTATATGAATTTTATTGGTAATGGATTTAGCATTTTAAAAAACAATTGACCCATTTTTCTGAAAAGGGGTTTACAAAATTGGTAATGGAGGATATACTTACCAATGTAAATAATATTTCTTAAAGGAGGTTGAATGATATGCAAAAAGTTTTAAGATTAGTAGCTGGATTAATGGGAAGAAACAACACTACAACTTTATATGCAAGAAGCACGAATTCAACCACTAAGGAATGGAAGAACTAGTTTAAACAATCATAGTCTATCCAACCGCAGGTGAGTCGTGTCCTGCGGTTTTTTATATGCTTTTTTAAGTATGGCCGCAGGAGCATTAGTCTCTTTGCGGTTTTTTTGCGCTTTTTTAATTAAAATTTTACATTTTAGTTAAAATTAGTAAAAGAGGTAGAGGCAGGAGGTGATAATATGACATTAAATTTATTGTTTTTTACAATCATAATAAAAAAGCAGGAATTAACGACAGAAGAAGTGCTGCATGAACAACGCATTAATAAAATTATGGAAGAAAATAAAGAAAGGCAAATTTTATTAGGCGGTTTTTCTCGGCATCTATAAGAATTTTTAAAAATTTATAGGGAGGTGAAAAGTATGACACTGAATATCTTATTCTTTACGATTACCATTAAAAAGGCACAACAGACAACAGAAGAAATTCTTCATGAGAAGCAGATTGAAAAAATAATGGAAGAAAATAAAGTGAAAGCAATATCTATGTATCGTGGATTTTAAAAATTAGAAAAAGAAAGGTGTGAGGTATTATGATTATTATTTTACAAAGACGTCAAGCAATCCTGTGGGTGGAGAAAGATTCTACCTAACGAAACGGTATAAAGGAGAATGATTATGAATCTTTATGTTTTATTATTAACGGTAGAATGGAAAAGGAAAAAAGAAAAAAAGGGGAAAACTGTTCATTAATTTGAAGTGGGAAGTATAAAAGAATGCAGTGAATCTCCATGCTTTCTGCCTGTGAAATCAGCCATCAAGAGAAAAATTATTCTCCCTTGATGGCTGTTATTTTACAAATAGAAATTATTAGTGTTTCACATATCTATATTCTAAAAGATGTTTTAAATCGTTTATTTGTTCTAATAATTTTTCGCCAACATTTGTTTCTAAAACTTTTTTTCTTTCAAGTTCTCGATCTACAACCCTTTTTACGGATAATACATCGGTGCCATGATGCAGTACATCCTCTTTTGAAGTAAATTGTTTATGTGCAACTAACTGCATTCCATATGAGTTGTATAATAATGTATATCCGGCAATTCCTGTTTTAGATTGATAGGCCTTTGAAAAACCACCGTCTATAACGATCATTTTTCCATTTGCTTTAATTGGATTCTCCCCATTTATCTCTTCTACTGGTGTATGTCCATTGATAATGCGTCCTTGCTCTATGTTTAAATCGAATTCCTCTAAAATTTTTTGACAGATGATTTCTTGTTCACGCAATTTGTAATATGGATTTTTTCGTTCCTTATGTGTTTCTTTTTCTTTAATAAAATAGCGTTCAAATGTGGTCATGTTTTGTTTGCCAAATAAAGAAGAGTTTTCACCAGACCATAGGTACCATATCATATCGGTCGCCAAATCATCTGATATTTCTGGATGAGAAAAACCGTATCTCAAATAGTATTCAAAGGTATCCAGCAATCGTTTTCCACTATATTCCCTTTCGTTTATTACCATTGTTTTCATACTGCCATCCTGATTCAACGGAATACAGCCATGAATTAATAGATTGCCATTATATTTAAGATATAGACTGCCTTTTTTCATCAAAAAATTCATATGTCTAGATAGTTTTTCTGAATGCTGAATCGAAAATAAAAGCTTATCGATGACTTGTTCTTCTTCTTTCAAAAGTAGTCCAGGGTTTTTGGGATCAATGGTTGCAAAGCATGTGTTTTCCAATGAATACGTATTGCCATCCAGCTCAATCGTATGATGCGTATAATCAATTTTCTCTAGCAATTTCCTGTGATTCATATGAAAATCAGGTCGTCTTTTAATGATCTCTATTTCCAATTTAAATTGAATGATGGAAATGGCTTGATGAATTTTTGTGATTTGTAAAATTCCTTCGTCAGATACATTTTCCTCTTTGGAACTTAATTTAGGACGAAAAGCAGGATTGTCTGTGTAATGCTTTTCTGCAAGATTTAAAAGGGGGCGTAAATTGATTCCGTAGACATCTTCAATAATATCTAAGTTATCATATCTTGCGCAGATTCGAATAATATTTGCTAGACATACTTTTGATCCAGCAAAAGCTCCAATCCATAACACATCATGATTTCCCCATTGAATATCAACAGAGTGATACTTCATTAGCCGATCCATGATCTTATCTGGAGCGGGTCCACGGTCATAAATATCCCCAACAACATGAAGATGATCTACAACGAGCTCTTGGATTGTATAGGCTAGTCCACTTATTAGCTTGCTTGCTTGGCCGAGGGAGATGATTTTTTCAATGATACCGGAATAATAATCTTTTTTATTATCGAGTTCATCCTTTTTATATAACAGCTCTTCAATAATATAGACAAATTGGTTCGGCAATGCTTTTCGAACTTTAGAACGCGTATACTTAGAAGAAGCAAAAGAAACCAATCTTATCATTTGCTCGATTGTATCTGTATACCATTGATATAATTGTTCTTTCTGTTGAAAAGAGTTTTTAACAAGATATAGTTTATCTTCTGGATAGTAAACGAGTGTTGCTAATTCATTGACTTCCTTTTTTGAAAGTTCCTCTTTAAATAGGTCTTTTATTTTTTCTTTTACATTACCAGAGCCATTTCTTAAGACATGTTGAAAGGCGTTATATTCTCCATGTAAGTCACTGACAAAATGTTCCGTTCCTTTTGGTAAATTTAAAATGGATTCTAAATTGATTAATTCAGTGACAACTTTTTCTTCACAGTCATATTTTTCCGTTAACAGGTCCAAATATTTCGTATCCATCTGCATCCCCTCGCATCGATCTGTTCTTATGATTAAGCATGTTAAAATTTCGATAGAAAATGAAAAAACCTTAAATCTATTATACAAGTATTAGGAAAGAAAACGTTATATTTTTACTCGGAGATAAAGGAACCATTATCTAGTTAACAGTTTTTAACAGATAGTAAAGTCAGCAGAATAGGGTCTGTTGTTTAACGAAAACAAGAAATAAAAGTAATTACCCCCTTCATAAAGTAAATAAACCTGAAAAATAAATATTTTCTCTAGATTATTATCTGCAGGACAGGCAAAACCATCTTCCGTTTCACATAGTAATAAAGTATAGGCAAATGTCCTTGAATGTGGAGGTGGAGCAATGTCTGGAATTTTATATTCGCTCGGGATTTTTCTAAAAGAATTAGTATTTCTTGTCTCCTATGTTAAAAATAATGCGTTCCCTCAGCCGTTATCAGCAGCTGACGAAAAAAAATATTTACGACTGATGGCTGAAGGGGATTCACATGCTCGCAATATGTTAATTGAACATAATTTACGCCTTGTTGCACATATTGTAAAGAAGTTTGAGAATACAGGAGAGGATTCAGAAGATCTCATTTCAATTGGAACCATTGGATTGATAAAAGGGATTGAAAGTTTTTCAGAAGGGAAAGGAACAAAACTTGCTACTTATGCGGCTCGCTGTATTGAAAATGAAATATTAATGCATTTACGCGCATTAAAGAAAACCAAAAAAGATGTATCCCTTCATGATCCAATTGGTCAAGATAAAGAGGGAAATGAAATTAGTTTGATCGATGTATTAAAGTCTGAGTCGGAAGATGTTGTTAATACAATCCAATTAAATATGGAATTAGAAAAAGTTAAGGAATATATAGATGTATTAGATGACAGAGAAAAAGAAGTAATTGTCGGACGGTTTGGTTTGGATTTGCAGAAAGAAAAGACCCAAAGGGAAATAGCTAAAGAGCTGGGGATTTCCAGAAGTTATGTATCAAGAATTGAAAAAAGGGCGTTAATGAAAATGTTTCATGAATTTTATCGGGCGGAAAAAGAAAAAAGAAGAAATAATTAATTAGAAGACAAAGCTTATAAGAAAAAATAAACATTTTTATAGAACAAGGATGCTTTAAAATGGAGCACCTTGTTCTTTTTTTACTTTGCTTAAAAATAATTATTCTCCTTCTGCATATTTTATTGACTGTGTATGATTAGTTGCTATTGTTTTTACCACTTCTCCATTGTCATTTTTGTAGATTTCATATTCTCTGTACGTTTCTACTAGATAACCATCCTCTTTCATCGTTGAATCTAATTTATATTCTAGCTCAGGAGCCCCCGTAGATTCTTCTGCTGTATTTACTTCTTGTGTTTCATCTGTATCTCCATAAAAATAAACATAATCTTTATTTATACTAGCTGTTGGTGTCTCCACATAGGCAGCAAAAGCCAATAAAATTAGAACAATAATCGCTGCAAGTCCTTTTTTCATTTCCAGTTCCTCCTCGCATTAACCGGCTTAGACAGCCGGAAGTGTCCCTTTATATATTTTATGCTCGTCTTATTAGAGTATGCCGAACATTGAGAATACGTTTGGAAGAAGGAAGGTGGACACAAATACATGCTATCGTGAAAATATGGAGAAGAAATGGAGGATAATCGTATAATATTTACAAAAATGTCCAGTCATTTTTCCTGTCCAAGCTATACACTATTTAGTAAGGAGGTGAATGATATTGGTGAGAATATTTATTGATCCAGGACATGGTGGTTCTGATTCAGGAGCAACTGGATACGGTATTCAAGAAAAAAATATTACGCTGCAGATTGCAACAAAGATCCGCGATATTTTACAAAATGAATATAAAGGTATTTCCTTACGTATGAGTCGTACAAATGACAGTACGGTGAGTTTGTCGGAACGAACGGATGCTGCTAACGCATGGGGAGCCGATTATTATCTGTCTGTTCATATTAACGCTGGAGGTGGAACTGGATTTGAAAGTTATGTGTTCACTGGTACAGGAACACCCACTACCACTTATCAAACAACGATACACAATGAAGTGATAAAAAGTACAAAATTCACTGATCGAGGAAGAAAAAAAGCAAACTTTCATGTATTAAGAGAAACAACTATGCCAGCTATATTAACAGAGAATGGCTTTATTGATACTCCTTCTGATGCAGCCAAACTAAAGGATACTGCTTTTATTACCACTATTGCACGTGGACATGTTAATGGTCTAGCGCTTGCTCTTAAATTGAAAAAAAAGGAGAATACAGTCAATAAAGATCTATACAAGGTGCAAATAGGAGCATTTAAAAATAAAAAAAATGCTGATACCCTTTCTTCCCAAGCAAAAGAAAAGGGCTTTGATTCCATTGTTATAGCCAATGAAGGATTGTATAAAGTTCAAATAGGCGCTTTTTCACAAAGAAACAATGCAAATCAACTTGTTTCTAAAGCGGAAAAAGCTGGATTCGATGCGATTCTTGTGAAGAATTAGTAATGAAATATTTGTAAACGGTTGATAAAAATTAACATTATGTATTCCACAGCCTGAATTCACTTCACTTTCTATCATGTCTCCTCCAAGGTCTTCCCATATAAGTCTTAGCGGATTCAGGCTGTGTTATTTATATAATTGAGGTTATTAAGAAGCAGCCTAAATAAAAATGTACATAGTAGTAAAATTGCCTAAACAATATCCAAAAAACTGAATAGCTTAGTATAGAGAGGAGGAGTGTAAATGGTGACATATGGTAATCCTTATCAAGCTATACCAAGCGGGCCAATGGTCCCTGGGGGATATCCACCAGCAGGAGCAGGATTTGGAGCACCTTCACCCTATGGAGCACCTTATGGAACAGGCTATGGTGGTGCATGGTATGCTTTGCTGATTATTTTATTTATTGTCATTCTAGTGTTCGGAAGTTTTTGGTATATAGGGAACCAATTTTATTAAAAAATGAAAAAGAGATGAAGATAGAAGAAATAACGCAAATAAAAAAATTAACCAGGATCGCTTTACAAGTGATTCTGTTTTTGTTTTAGACTAGGATTAATAATAACGTTAACTCAAACTTCGCACCATCAAATTCGTTTGCAAGTCTTGATATTACTCGGTTTAAGAACAATAAAATGGGAGGCTTGTTTTTTAGTGTGGGGTTTGCTTTCCACTGCGGGTTGCTTCGCTTTCCGCGGGGCTAAGCTTGAGCCTCCTCGGCGTTGCCTTGCGGGGTCTTTAGCCTTCCCACATTTCCCGCAGGAGTCTTCGCACCCTCCGTTACAAGCAACCTGTTTTAGAATAAGTTCTTGTCTTCGAATTTCATTACAAGGTATTATTGCTAAACCATAGTAGCGTTGTTTTTTTATGTTATTATTCAACGTTATTCTACTAAAATGTGTCGCTTTTAGTCTATTCAATAAAGTGGGTGTTTTTACCAATTCAACGACAGCAACTAATGGAGCAAAACGGCTTGATTGGAGTGGAAGGTGCGAG
>JBDNRM010000182.1:0-9103 GCA_047718615.1 Bacillus sp. (in: firmicutes)
GAGAAGCGCGGAATAAACGAGAGAAACGCGGAATTATCAGGAGGAACGCGGAATTATCATGAGAAATGCATAAAAAAGGGGACAATGAAATTAGAATAATCCATTTCATTGTTCCCACAGAAGAATCTTTAGCTAGTTTACATGTAAAAAGGATGGTACGGATTCAGCTTGTAAGATATTTCCTACGAAGAAGGATCCGAATTCTCCATATCGGGCACTAACTTCATCAAAACGCATTTCATATACTAGTTTTTTAAACTGAAGAACATCATCTGAAAAGAGGGTAACTCCCCACTCGTAATCATCAAAGCCGACTGATCCTGTAATAATTTGTTTCACTTTTCCTGCATATTGGCGACCAATCATGCCGTGGCTGCGCATCAGATTTTTTCGATCATCCATCGGCAGCATATACCAATTATCGTTTCCTTGACGGCGCTTGTCCATCGGATAGAAGCAAACATATTTTGCTGTTGGAAGAATTGGGTATAGTCTTGCTTTAATATGTGGATTTTCGTATGGATCCTCATCTGAATCAGATGGGAGATAGTTGCTTAATTCTACTACTGAAACGTATGAATGAGCAGGTAATGTAAACTCTGCTAATTTTGTTTTATTAAATTCTGTTTCTATTTCGTTTAGTTCTTCCATTGTCGGACGTAATATCATCATCATAAAATCTGCTTTTTGTCCAACAACCGTATATAATGCATGGCTTCCTTTGTGATTGTTTTGCACTGTATTCCATTTTTCTAATAAACCGAGGAATTCATGTATAGCTTCTTGTCGTTCTTCATTTGGTAGCATTTTCCACGTTGTCCAATCCATGGTTCGGAAATCATGTAGGCAATACCAACCATCCAATGTTTTTGCTGCTTCGCTCATTCTATCACTCCTAAACGTTAAACATATAATCCTACTATATCATAGTTTGCCCGTAAATCTGCTATATAACACTTGGCAGAATGGAAAGACAGTCTTCCTAATTTATGCAGGCAAATAAGCATAAATATCCAAAATACGGGTAATATTATGTCAGACATATTAATAATGAAAGAGATTACAGAATTATGACTATATATTCTTTGATATTTTATCATGGTAGAGTATTCTATAAAAAGGCACCAAATAGATTAGCGTTGAATCTCTTCGTTGGCTTGGCTTTTTACGCTGTTCAAAGCAAACTGCCTTGACCATCTTACTTCTAATTTGTTGTCTTAATGAACATAGATTATTATAAATGTATAAGAAAAAGGAGGAATATAAAAAAGTATGAGTGATTTATTTGCAGGTTTGAAAGAGAGAGTAGCCAATCAGAATTTAAGAATAGTTTTTCCAGAGGGGTTAGACGAAAGAATTCTAAAAGCAGCTGGACGTTTAGCAGAAGAAAATGTGTTAACACCTATTCTTATTGGGGATATTGCAGAAATCCAAGGAAAAGCAAAAAATTTAGGTATTTCTTTAGAAAAAGCAGAAATCTATGATCCTAAAAAATATGCTCAATTTGATGCACTTGTAGCTGCTTTTGTAGAAAGACGCAAAGGCAAAGTTACGGAAGAAGATGCTAGAAGCATTCTATTAGATGAGAACTATTTCGGAACAATGCTTGTTTATGCAAACGAAGCTGAGGGCTTGGTAAGCGGTGCAATTCATTCTACGGCAGATACGGTGCGACCTGCTTTACAAATCATTAAAACAAAACAAGGTGTGAAAAAAACATCCGGTGTATTTATTATGGTACGTGAAGAGGAGAAATACGTATTTGCAGACTGTGCCATCAATATTGCTCCAGACAGTTTAGATCTTGCTGAAATTGCAGTAGAAAGTGCAAAAACAGCAAGAATGTTTGATGTAGACCCACGTGTTGCATTATTAAGCTTCTCTACAAAAGGCTCTGCCAAGTCTCCTGAAACAGAAAAAGTAGAAGCAGCTCTTGCAGAAGCAAAATTAAGAGATCCATTATTAGTTATTGATGGAGAATTTCAATTTGATGCAGCGTTTGTTCCATCTGTTGCAAAACAAAAAGCTCCAGATTCTCCACTTCAAGGTGATGCAAACGTATTCGTATTCCCAAGCTTAGAGGCTGGAAATATCGGCTATAAAATTGCTCAAAGATTAGGGAACTTCGAAGCTGTGGGACCAATTTTACAAGGTTTAAACCGCCCGGTAAATGATCTTTCTCGTGGCTGTAATGATGAAGATGTATATAAATTAGCATTAATTACGGCAGCTCAAAGCTTAAGCAACTAAAATTAGTACATGACACTACTTTGGCTGAAGCTCCTGTAATACTTAGTGTTTGAGATCTGCTGCTATCAGCAGGTCTTTTTATATGTTTTTTTTCCGTTATAATAGGATATTATTTGTTCCCTCAAAAAGGAGAAGATAATAGTGAATAAAAACATAAACAAAAGTGATGATATGTAATAAAATATACACATGAAACAATTTAAACCTAAAGATTTCGCAGAATTATTGAATGTATCCGTAAAAACATTACAAAGATGGGATAATCAAGGTGTATTAACAGCTTACCGAAACTCAAAAGGAAGAAGATATTATACGGAAAATCAGTATAAAGAATAGATGGGAATCCAAGAGGATAATAAAGTAGGTAAAATAGTTATATACACTAGAGTCTTCAATCAAGGACAGAGGGATGACCTTGAAAACCAAATAGAGTTTCTAAAAACATTCGCGAATGCAAGAGGAATGATTGTAAATAATATTGTCACAGATATTGCAAGCGGTCTTAATTACAAAAGGAAGAATTGGAATAAACTAATAGACGATTGTGTTAGTGGTGAGATTTCTACGATTATTATTGCACACAAAGATAGGTTTGTTCGATTTGGTTATGATTGGTTTGAAGGATTTCTTCAAAAAAGAGGGGTAGAAATGATTGTTGTAAATAATGAAAAACTATCTCCACAGGAAGAAATGATTCAAGATTTAATCTCTATTATTCATGTTTTTAGCTGGAGGATAAATGGATTAAGAAAATATAAGAAAAAAATATCAGAGGAAGACACAGAATGAAGGAGGCTTATTTGGTTGAAATCAAACCTACAGCCGAACAAATAGAGAAAATACATCAGACCATTGGCGTATGCAGATACGTTTATAACTTATACCTTAGCAAAAACAAAGAAATGTACGAAAAAGAAGGTGAATTTATAAGTGGGTATGACTTTTCTAAATGGTTGAATAATACTTATACAAAAGAACAAGACCAATGGATAAAGGAAGTTTCCAGTAAGGCAGTGAAGCAAGCCATTATGAATGGAGATAAAGCTTTTAAGAGATTTTTCAAAGGTTTATCTAAGTTTCCTAGATTCAAAAAGAAAAAGAACCAAGATGTAAAATGTTACTTTCCTAAAAATAATAAAACAGACTGGGCAATAGAAAGACATAAAATTAAGGTTCCTACGATTGGTTGGATGAGGCTAAAAGAATTTGATTATATATCAAAGGATGCTGTTGTTAAGAGTGGAACGATATCTCGTAAAGCAGGAAGGTATTATATTTCTGTTTTATGTGAAGTGCCAGAAAAAATACAATCACAGTCAATGAATCAAGGTGGTATAGGCATTGATTTGGGAATAAAAGAATTTGCTATATGTAGTAATGGCAATATTCACAAAAATATCAACAAAACAATAAAAGTAAAAAAGATACAAAAGAAACTAAGACGTGAGCAACGCTCTTTATCACGTAAATATGAAAATATAAAAAAGAAAAGAGGTGAATCTGCTACTAAAAGGAGAGCGAATATAAACAAGAATATCCTTAGAGTGCAAAAGCTACATGTTCGATTAGCTAATATAAGAATTGAACATGTAAAATCTATTGTGAACGATGTGGTGAAAACCAAACCGCAATATATTACAGTAGAAGATTTGAATGTAAAGGGAATGATGAAAAATAGACATCTATCTAAAGCAGTGGCTAGTCAGTGTTTCCATGTCTTTCAAACATGGTTAAAGGCTAAATGCAACGAACAGGGCATTGAATTACGTCAAGTAGACAGATTTTATCCTTCTTCTAAGTTATGTTCCTGTTGTGGGCATAAGAAAATGGATTTAAAATTATCTGACCGAGTATATGAATGTAACTGTGGTCATGTAATGGAAAGAGATTTAAATGCATCCATCAACCTTTTACAAGCAAAACAATATACAATATTAACTTAACTAATATGTATATATGTACGGTGGGCTACATCGGAATTTACGCTTGTGGAGAGCGATACAAACCAGAGTAGCGAGCAATTGGCTAAATGGCGTTCGTAGAAGCAGGAATACTCTAAAGATGTGCGTTTGGTTATATTTTTAGTAGCAGATTTAGCATGAAAGAGAATGATTTATTATACCAAGATAAATGGAGAATTATTGATCAGTCCGTTACTGGATTGCATGTATCAGCTCTTCACTCGTTTGGCATGGATGATACATTATGTGCTTCGGTAGGCAGCGGTAGTACACCTGCAACCGTAAGAACATGGGTGCATGACCGTACCGTTGTGCTAGGTATTCAAGATACTAGGCTGCCCAAGCTTAAGGAGGCACTTGCGTTTTTAGAAGAGCAAGGCTATCGATATATCGTGCGGAATTCAGGTGGATTAGCAGTAGTATTAGATCAAGATGTATTAAATATTTCGATTATTTTGCCAGAGCAGGAAAAAGGAATTGATATAAATAGCGGATATGATGTGATGTGGGCATTAATTAAGAGGATGTTTGCTGAATTTCAGCAAGAGATTGAGGCAAAGGAAATTGTTGGATCCTATTGTCCAGGCAGCTATGATCTCAGTATCAACGGGAAAAAATTTGCAGGCATATCACAAAGAAGAATTCGAAATGGTGTAGCTGTACAAATTTATCTCTGTGTAAATGGAAGCGGTAAAAAACGTGGGAAACTAATTAAGGACTTCTATTCCTTAGGAGTTGGTGAAGAACAAACAAAATTTGTTTATCCTGTTATTCAGCCGGAAGTAATGGCATCTTTGGCTGAATTGTTTGGTGTAGAGTTAACGGTAGATCAAGTGATGACAAGGTTGTTGTTGACGTTAAAGGATGAGGCGGGCTTTCTTTACGCTGATCAACTGCAGGGAGAAGAAATCGCTTTATTTGAGGGATATTATCAGCGTGTCACAGAAAGAAATGAGAGGTTTTTGCAGGAATTTATTTAACTAAAAAGGCTATCCTGAAAAAATGAGTCCGTAGCCAGTATACATCGCTTGCCTGATTGTTAACATGGTAAGCTCATCAAAAAGAGGATTTACCCTAAAGTTCTTTACCATTAAAAAGCTTGGTAGAGTAGTTCTTTAGGGGAAATCCTCTTTGTTAAATCGAGAATGGCTGCCAAATCCTCCTATTTATTTCTATATCTATTTTATAGAGCCTGTTCAAAAAGCCCGATAAAATGGGCACGTCGAATTCTTTCGTTGGCATATCTTTCGCTTCTTACATATTCAATAGATGATCTTCAACTAAAAACGCTCATGTTCTTTGAGCAACGTTGAAGTCACCACACCCTGTGGAAGGCAGGTGCTAAAAGGTAAGCTGCCTCGAAGTTCTTGGTCCTTTTTATCCCCTTTTTGAATCGCACTAATATACTCATTATGCTCGGTGCGCCTTTCAATGATTATTCGGCTACTTTTTCTAAATTACCGTTTCTATCCATTTTGAACTTGGTGGCAGAACGATCATCTTCATCCAATAAAACTAGCTTTCTTGCCCTATTCATGATTTTCATTAATGTTTCATAGTCCTCTTGAATCGTTTCTGAATTGCTCTCTAAATTATTTAACTTACCATCTAACTCTTTGTTTTTGCTTCTTAGTGCACTGATTTCTCTTTTTAATCTTTCATTCTCACTTTTTAAAATTTCGACTTGTATTTGTGAGTTTTTAAAGTTCTGTAAATAAGATATAACAGTATCAAAGTCTAAGTTATTTGTATTGTAAGAAAGGGTGGAGCTTATACTAGGCTCTGGTTGTTCGTACATATTATTTTGCATGGAATTACTTGGTTGGTAGCTTGCTATAACTTCTTCTTCTGGACTGATAGTATCTTCTTCAAAGGAACTCATTTCCACATTGGTAGATACAGATATTGCTTCAAAATCATCTACAGTCGGAACAGGTGGCGAGTATAATAGCTTTTTCTTTCCACTTTGATCTTTTCCTAAAATTCTTTGTCGCTGTTTCCGTTGCTTTTTAGCGAGCTGCAGCGCTTTCTCATATTGATGGCGTACAACAGCATTCCATCTAAATCCACAAGCTGCAGAAGTCCGATTTAACTTATCTCCAACTTCTTCAAATGCATTTAATTGTGTACTGCCTTCGCGTACATGACGTAATACGGTTTCCGCTAATAATAAATCATTTTCCTCTGACCAAGCATCTTGGCGTAATTTCATATTCTCAACTCCCAAATCTGACGATAAATAAATAGTTCTAGTTACATCATTTCCAACTATTTTTTTATTTATACAAGGAATTGCAAGGATAGTAGAGTTTTATGCGTAAAAAAAGAGCTTATCCATCATTTGGTGGACAAGCTTCCTTAAAAGAATTAATTATTTTCTAGTGAACTTTCATTCTGAATGAAAAAGGCAGAAAGAAAGGCGAAGATACTGATAATAAAGCCAAACATAAACAGATGATGAATACCATCCATATTTGTTGCACCGCGTGTGAGAAGAGCGCCCATAATCGTAACCCCAATAGCAGTTCCCATATTTCTGCAAAACATAAAGAAAGAAGTAGAGATGCCTTTTTCCTGTGCGCCGACCAGCTGTTGTGAACCAATAACACCAACTGTGCTAAGTAGTCCGAAAGCTAATCCTTGAATGAACATAATAATGAAAGTATAGACAAAACCATGAGAATCATTTAAGCAGGCTAATAATATTCCAGAGATAACTAATAATGTATTTCCGATTATTAATAGAATACGATAGCCGTATTTTACTATCCATTTGCCCGCTGGTACTGACACAAGCATCCATCCCATTGCAACACCTAATAAAGCAATTCCGCTTATAAAAGTGGATAATCCAGCGACATCTTGCAGAAACAAAGGAATAAAGCTTGCAGTTCCAAACAATGCTAATGTGCCAATAAAGCCATTAATAAATATCCAAGTGATTGTTTTATTCTTAAAAATAGAAAATGGAACAATTGGTGAAGTTTGTTTTTTTTCAAAGAAATAGAAAATAATTAATAATGCAATTCCAATCATGGCGTAAAAAATAATATTTTCTTCTACTATTGTCACTAGAAGAAGGAAGGTGATGCCGAAAGCAAATAAGATGGCTCCAACATAATCAACAGTTGCTTTTTTAGACTGATAGTCTTCCTTATAAGGAAGAAGTGTAAGAAATGCTAAAAGACAAACAGGCAAATTAATAAAGAATATCCATCTCCAGGAAAGAAGTTCTACAAACAAAGAACCAAGCGATGGTGCAAGAATAGCAGATAATCCCCACATCGCTGTAAAAAATGCCTGTATTTTTCCACGTTTTTCGATTGGGAATAAATCACCAGCGATAATAGCTGGGAATGGCATCATAAATCCTGCTCCCAGTCCTTGAATACCACGAAAAATAATAAGCTGTACCATGTCTTTGGATAATCCGCATAATAAGCTGCCAAATAAAAATAGAATAATTCCAAAACCAAATATCTTTTTTCGGCCAAATAAATCAGATAATCTTCCGGCAACAGGAGAAAGAATGGTGCTCATTATCATATAAGTTGCAAAGGACCAGGCGTATAAATCCATCCTTCCTAATTCTTCCGCAATGATAGGCATCGTAGTATTCATGATCGTTGAATCAATGGATGCAACAAGCATGGCAAGTACGATACTAATCATCACGAGTAATCTACTATTTTTCATTTATAAATCCTCCTTCAATTCAGAAGAAATTATACAATAATAATAGCCATTAGGATAGAAAGACAACTTAGGGATAAATTGGTGTTAAGTAAGTTTATCCTACTTAACACAGTCTCATAGAAAAAAGACTGTGTTAAAGGTAATTGTTGATAATCTTCAATGATTGATTAGAGCCGATAAACGAGACTCCTGCTTAAAGAGCAAAAAAGACACCAAGATAGCAGGAGCATACTCCGAGGAGGCGCAGCACCCTTCCCACGGAAAACGAAGTGTATACCGACTGCGGACCCTAAAAAAATATGTTGAATATTAGGTGAAAAGTGAAGAAAAAGGGCAATTATCCCTTCTTTTCAACCAATTTTGACAAAAGTTTGCATCTTGCATTGAAATGGAAGAAGGGGTAAAATACCTTATAATGCGAGTTCAAAAGAAAACGATAAAAGAGAGAGTTTAGCTTTTTTTGCGAAGATTTTGAACAAGCTTTAACTAGACAAAAGTATACTTTATAAAAGAATGTTTGATATAGAAAGGATTGTCCCGATGGCAAACGAATTCCGCGTTTGTGACGATTGTCAGGCAGTTAATTTAAAAACATTGATTCCACGCCTTAAGCAAATAGATCCTGATGCTAAAATTGAAGTGGGTTGTCAATCTTATTGCGGTCCAGGCCGAAAAAAATCATTTGCCTTTGTTAATAATCGTCCACTTGCAGCATTATCTGAAGATGAACTGATGGTTAAAATAAATAACAAGCTAAAGAAATAACCTGCTCTCTTAAAATGAGGAAAAGAGCCAAGAACTTGTTATATGCATAAATAAAAACTCATGAAATAGAGGAGTTTCCGCAGGAAGTGTTAGTATTCGTAAGGAGAGAATGTACAAGTATTCTTATGAGTGTTAATCCTTTTCAGTTGGAATCACCTCTTTTTATATTTAGACACTGTTATATTTATATAGATTGTTATTTAGAAATTATTTGATATTTTCGAAAATCATAACAATCCTGTGAAAAAACTTAGCGAAGTGTATTCCACTTACGGAACCCTTACGCAGGGAATACATCAATCTAATAAAATTGGCATATAAAACATTTTTTATGGTCTAAGTTTGAAGCAGGGAGCAGCAGGAATACACGAAGACTCCTATGGGATTAGCGGAACAGGCGAGACCCCGCAGGAGCAAAGCTCCGAGGAGGC
>JBDNRM010000183.1:0-3088 GCA_047718615.1 Bacillus sp. (in: firmicutes)
CAATATAATAGGGTTTTGTATATCCTAATTATCCTATATTTGGCGAGTGTTAGGTTGGAATTATCTCGAAAAACTTTTACTCTTCAGAGCTGCTTAGAAATAGGATAAACTTGACAACAAATTATAATTAAAACCACCAGAACTGGTGGTTTGCTCTGCGGCTGAGAGCCTCTCTTACCAGCCTAGGTCTTAAAGGCCCGCTGATAAGATAAGGTCTCCCTCTTGCACCACATTCACTCACTAACTCTAAAGAATTTCTTTATTTCTTTTTATATTTCAAGGGTCATAATCTTCGAACAATGTTAACTGGTCACCCCTATAGTCTTCTTTTAGCTGATTCTTAATATATTCTTGTATTTGCTTTTTATTTAACTTCTGTCGTAAATTTAGCCATAGAAAAACTGCACCTCCAATTGATAGATTGTGTCTAACAATTGGGGTGCAGTTCATAGTTAGTGGTTTTCAACAAAAACAGGCTATTCAGTTTGGAACAGCCTGTCAGAGTACCAAAAAAGTATGCTTGTAAAATTTCAGGATCGCATGATGCAAGTTAATCGGTGTTGGCACTGGACTTGGCATACTTAGTTGCTTTTACTTTAGTCGTTGGTCCTTGTTATCGGGAATGAGCACCTCAAAAAAACAGGGAGTGACGAAGAGAGCAAACCTTTTTCCAGCAGCCTGGTTTTTATTTTAACTCGTTACAGCAATAATGCCCTCTTCTTCATCCAACACAAGCTTTATTCCGATATACGGATCAATATTAATATATTCATCCATCCACAATCGTAAAGCTTCTATTATATTCTGTGTAATTAGTACTTGCTTGCGCCCATGAACATATGCCTCTGCTGAAAATCCATAATCATCATCATACATTAATTCCACTTCTACTTCTTGTGTCTCTACTTTCTTTTTCCGGGAAATATATACACATACCGCATTAATAATATCTTGCTCAGGAATGATTAGTTTCTCCAAGAATTTGCTTCCTCTTTTCTTTTGTTTTTAATATAAGAGAAGATTTTGCGAATGATACCAATTACCAGCATAATTGCAATGATATTAATCATAAACCCTAACAGCGAACCTAATACTCCCATATTGGCAAATAAACTACCAAATAGTAAACCCGCCAGTCCTCCAACCATCAAACCTCGCATTAATCCGCCAGAAAAGAAGCCTTTCTTACTCTTGTTTGTTTGGGCAGAGTTCGTATTATTTGTTTTCTTCTTTTGGAAGAAAGAGTTTGTATTCGATTTTGAATTAGATGAATTAAAGCTCTTCTTGCCAGACTTATATGATTTTGCTTCAACGGTAGTTGTTTGATTATGAAATAACGCATTTCCTACAGGTGAGAATAAAAGTGTTACGGTTAATAATGCTGCAAATATTTTTTTCATGATAAAGTAAGCCTCCAGTATGTTTATTATTATATTACATTTCATTTATTGGTTCGCTCAGCCTATTAAATGATCTTTCTCCTCCTTTAGGCAAATCAAGCACCTTCTTGATTTCTTTTAGTTGTTTTGTTTTAAAACAACAAAAGACCTTTACCAATTAATTGGCAAAGGTCTGTAATAGACATATTTATCCCTTCACCTAATTTGGCAAAGGTCTCGCAAACAACATAATTGTTGCCAGTTAGGCCGGTGATTAAAAAATCACGTATTGACGACATAACTGTAAGCTACTCCCCTTTGGAGTATTTAAATAACTTTATAAACTTATTTTATTATAATTACACGAAAACGTCAACAATTACCTTACCTTGCTATGGTTGCGGAGATTTTTATGAAAACCATTTTGCTTACGTCTGTTTGCAATATAAAAAGTTAGGTTATAAAAGAATCCAGCATACTGCCTTTTTTAAAAGATAAGAAAGCATAAAATTTTTAAAATGTGAAGTCTGTCTAGCATCAGATCTGTTCAAGGCGCCCCGCGCTTTTCTTAGTATGATTCTACTTTTTATTTTTCAAAAAATACGTTTTATTGCGGTTCTTATGCCAGCTGTTTCACTATATGGCCAGCTTGTTTTTTTGCTGCCAATAGGTTCGGTATAAGTATTCCAATTAAAATGAAGATAATTCCTAACCACTGTAATAGGGTTACCGATTCATGTACAAAGATAATAGAAGCAATTGCTACTGTTGGAAGCTCAATACTGCTTAAAATGGTACTAAGGCCTGCACCAATTTTTGGGGATCCGACAGAAAAGAAAATAATTGGCAGAATAACACCGAATACACCAAGGAATAAAGCATAAATCCAAAGTCCACTTTGCATCGCCCCATTGACAATAAAGGCTGGGGGAAATAGAAAGCATGTTATAAGCATAGCACCTGTTGTCATAATAAAACTTTTCGTATATACCGGAACCTCTATTGCGACACGACTATTCAAAAATACGAAGAAAGCAAATGAACATGCTGCTACTAGCCCAAGTACCATCCCAAGCAGCGAATAATGATGAGCATTTCCATCTACAACGCCTGCTGCAAACAATGTGCCTACAAATAATACCCCAATAGACAGAAGTTTTTCTTTACTAGGAAACTTCTTATTTATAATGGATTCGATCATAACCCCCATCCAAGTAAATTGAAACATAAATACAATCGCTATTGATGCTGACAATTCTCTGACTGCAAATCCATATGATATAGTCGTTATACTCATTGGTATTGCTATGATTAAAAGGGAAATCCATTTTTTTTCGACGCCCTATAAGGAGAAAAAACAAGAACCAGTAAGAATAAGCCTAACCAGCCAAATATATATTGTCCTCCTATTAATTCCTCAATGGAAAATCCATTGTTAATACCAATTTTTATAACGGTTGAAAGCAATCCATAACAAATACCTCCAGCTAAAACGATAAGAGAATATTTAAATTTTTGCATGCTAACGCCTCCATTTAATTCAAAATCGAAGTATCCTTTCCTTAAATTTTTACGCAAAAAAACCCATCATCCTAAAAAGGACAATGGGTGAACGAAACAGAGCAACTACTCTACAAAATTTCACCACTCACAAAGAAAAGCGGAAGCACCTTGAAAGGCCCGAAGAAAAATGTTCTCTTGCCTCCAAA
>JBDNRM010000183.1:3188-9081 GCA_047718615.1 Bacillus sp. (in: firmicutes)
TTCACAGGGCCTAGGTGCTGGAGCTAGACAATAGAAAAGCGGAAGCACCTTGAAAGGCCCGAAGAAAAATGTTCTCTTGCCTCCAAAAGTGTTCTTTACTTTTAGAGGCAAGAGGTTATCTTTCACAGGGCCTAGGTGCTGGAGCTAGACAATAGAAAAGCGGAAGCACCTTGAAAAGACCCGAAGAAAAATGTTCTCTTGACTCCAAAAGTGTTCTTTACTTTTAGTAGAAGAATTATTTTCTTTTACCTGGTGTTCATCTACATTTCAAAAGTGAGTTTGCGATTTATTGATACTTCCTTTTCATTTTATCAGTATTTTCTTTGCAAAGCCAATGAAAATCGGAAGAATCTCCTTGATACAACCATTTCATTTCCATCTTATTTTTTGTCATTAAATTTTTACATCTGGTCCTTATAACTAATTATTGAGTGAAAATTTAGATATATTACACATACAATAATATTCTAAACATGATAATATATGTGCAAGGATAGTTATGTTATAAAAGCTTACATTAGTCTATTAACTTACTTTTTTTCTTTATAGAATACTTTTACTATTAAAGATTTTTTAATAATAATATTAATAGGAAGGAAGGAATAACATGAGCTTAGAGGCATTAAATGAAAAAGTAAAAACCGATCTAGCTTATCTTAACTTTGGAGGTCCAGATTGGGTGCGCCCTCTTCATCATCCAGATGGCCATGTGTATGATGTCGTTATTATTGGCGGCGGGCAAAGCGGCCTAGGCATCGCCTTTGGTCTTTTACGAGAGCGAGTATCCAATATTCTTGTGTTAGATGAAAATATAGAAGGCTTAGAAGGACCATGGGAAACTTATGCACGTATGGTAACATTGCGCACACCTAAACATTTAACCTCCATTGATCTTGGTGTTCCTTCTTTAACATTCCGTTCATGGTGGGAAGCACAAGTTGGACCAGAAGGATGGGAAGAGGTAGACAAAATTCCTCGAGGAGATTGGATGAATTATTTGCGCTGGTATCGTAAGGTGCTTCAGCTCCCAGTCATAAATGAAGTAAAACTACATGAAATTGAACTGACAGAAGAGGGAATCCATCGTTTACATATTAAAGGAAACGGTGCTCCAGCTGATACCATACTTGCGCGCAAGGTAATTTTAGCAACTGGTATTCAAGGTGGTGGGGAATGGCATGTTCCACCAATGATATCTGAAAAATTGCCTGCTAGTCTTTATGCGCATACCTCTGAAACGATCGATTTTAATAAGCTGAAAGGGAAAAAAGTTGCTGTTTTAGGCGGTGGAGCTTCAGCGTATGATAATGCTAACTTTGCCCTATCGGAAGGTGTAGCAGAAGCACATGTATTTGTTCGCCGTAAAGAAATGCCAAGGATTAACCCTATTCGTCAAATGGAGGTTTCTGGATTAATCGAACGTTTTCCAGCTCTCTCTGATGCGGATAAGTATGCTGTGATTTCCCATTTCTTTCAACATAATCAGCCTCCAACAAACGATACATTTAATCGGGCAACCTCTTGGCCAGGATTTAATCTGCATTTAGGTGCGCCATGGCTAGATGTAGAAGCTACTATAGATGGAGCAGTTGTAACCACTCCACAAGGAAAATTCACCTTTGATTTCCTTATTATTAGCACAGGTTTACTGACCGATCCTGGATTACGTCCAGAGCTAAAGCTTGTAGAAAATCATATTTCCCGCTGGTCAGATCGTTATCAAGCTCCAGAGGAAATTGCAAGCCCAATTCTTGACGCTCATCCGTATTTAAGTACCGGATTTGCTTTTGTTAGTCGAGAGGAAGAAGGAAAAAAACTGCTGCATGGCTTATTTGCCTTTAACTATTCCGCTTTAATCAGCTGCGGTCTAGCTGCGTCTGCCTTATCGGGCATGCGCTACGGCATCCCACGAATCGTTTCTGCTGTTGCAGATGAGCTATTCTTAGATGACCGAGACAAAAATCTTAAAGACTTCTTGGAATATGATGTTCCCGAGTTTATTGGAGAATGGCCAAAAAAAGAAGTCACATCTTGATTATAGTAAGAAAAGCGCAGACGCCTTGCTCAGCCCCGAAGAAAAATATTCTCTTGCCTCTAAAAGTGTTCTTTATTTTAAGAGGCAAGAGGCAATACTCACTGGGGTTAGACGCTGGCCGGCTAAATACGCCACGTCCTTATGTCTTCGCCGGCACTTGTACATCCTGTACGGCGAAGCTAGACACTAATCTAAGTTGAAAAATTTTATACTTTTGAAAAAAGACAAGTCTATCCGCCTTGTCTTTTTTTCTGTTAAAAATATAGATAACCATTATAGCCACTGTAGCACCTCTATTTTCTTCCTTCCTTCTATTCAACTTAACTTTCTTCAAAAACTTAATAAAAAATAGTTTTTTTTCCAATAAAAAGGGTAACAAAAGGAAAGAATAGTTATTAATTAATACATACTTCAAAATAGGGAGGTTCTTGAATGACAAACAAAAAGACAGAACAATTGAAAAAGTATACAATCGATAATGAAGAAAAAGCTGGCTTAACGACTAATCAAGGACTGAAAATGGCAGAAGATGAATTTTCTTTAAAAGCAGGTCTTAGAGGTCCAACCTTAATGGAGGACTTTCATTTTCGTGAAAAAATGACCCATTTTGATCATGAGCGCATTCCAGAGCGGATTGTTCATGCCCGCGGTGTAGGAGCACATGGGGAATTCCAGCTATATGAATCATTAGAAAAATATACAAAAGCTGACTTTCTGAACGATACATCAAAAATAACGCCTGTGTTTGTTCGGTTCTCTACCGTACAAGGATCAAGAGGATCAAGTGATACAGTCCGCGATGTGCGCGGCTTTGCAACGAAGTTTTATACAGACGAAGGGAACTATGATTTAGTAGGAAATAATATCCCTGTTTTCTTCATTCAAGATGCGATTAAGTTCCCTGATTTTGTCCATGCTGTCAAACCAGAACCACATAATGAAATACCACAAGGTGCCAGTGCACACGATACTTTCTGGGACTTTGTCGGGCAAAATCCTGAATCAGCCCATATGGTTATGTGGGCGATGAGTGACCGTGCCATACCAAGAAGCTTACGGATGATGGAAGGATTTGGCGTGCATACGTTCCGATTAATCAATGCGGAAGGCAAAGCTCATTTTGTAAAATTCCATTGGAAGCCAGTTCTTGGCATGCACTCTCAAGTTTGGGATGAAGCACAAAAAACAGCAGGTAAAAATCCTGATTTCCATCGTCAAGATTTATATGAGGCCATTGAAAAAGGGGATTACCCTGAGTGGGAATTCGGTATACAGGTAATTCCGGAAGAAGAGGAATTCCGATTTGATTTTGATATATTAGATCCTACAAAGCTGTGGCCGGAAGAAGAGGTTCCTGTGAAGATTGTCGGCAAGATGACATTAAACCGGAATGTTGATAACTTTTTTGCAGAGACAGAACAAGTTGCATTCCATCCTGGTCATGTTGTTCCTGGCATCGACTTTTCCAACGATCCTCTGCTGCAGGGAAGATTATTTTCTTACACAGATACACAGCTTTCTCGCTTAGGTGGTCCTAATTTCCATCAAATTCCGATTAATAAGCCAGTATGTCCTTTTCACAATAATCAACGGGATGGCATGCACCAAACAACCATTCATCATGGACAAACAAGCTACCATAATAATAACTTAAATAATAATCAGCCAGAGCCCGTTCCAGCAGAAAAAGGCGGATACGAACACTACCAAGAAAAAATCGATGGCCGCAAAGTACGAGGTCGAAGTGAAAGCTTCTTAGATTTCTATTCACAGGCAAAATTATTTTACAACAGCCTTGCTTCCTATGAGCAGAAACATCTGAAAGATGCGCTTAGCTTTGAACTTGGCAAATGTAAATCAGCTGATGTAAAAAACAATGCTATTAGCGTATTAAACCATATTGACCGCCAAATTGCAGAAGAAGTTGCTGATAATATTGGCGCGTTATTGCCGAAAGAAAACCATGAAGTGAAGACGGATAAAAAATCCCCTGCGCTCAGCATGGCAAAAACGGTTAGAAAACCAGATACAAAAAATGTTGCGATTCTTATAAATGGAAAAGCAGATGCAGACCAATTAACAAAGTGGATAAAAACTCTCGCACAGCATAAAGTTAATTATAGTATTGTTGATAAAAAGGTCCACTCTTTAAATAATAAGCTTAAAGTAACGAACACATTTGATACAGCAGATTCCAGTTTGTTTGATGCAGCCGTATTAGTCAGCAGTGAAGCTTCCATTGCAACACCAGCATTAGAGTTTATTGAAATGACGTATAAACACTTTAAACCGCTGGCTGTTTCTATTGCTGATCCTAAGTCCTTGAATCAAAGCCGCGTTAAATTAAATGAACCTGGTGTTTATAACTTCTCCGATAAAACAATTTCAGATTTTGTTGATGGCATCGCCGAAGGACGTTTCTGGGATAGAGCACAGTAATTTTAAAAAACCTGATTTCAATGAAGATTTCAGGTTTTTTCGTTATTTTCCTAACTTTTTCTTCTCTACTGCATACTGTTCTGTCCTTTTCTTTATAAAATAGACATAAATGCTTGAGATTCATCATGAAATAAGTAGTAGTGATTTTTTATGGAAGCGAGGAAAAAATATGTATTACCCTCCTGTTAGAGAGATGAATAATCGCCTAAAGCGAAAAATGACCTTGTTCGGCGCCAGCATTCTATCCTTAGAACCAACTGTTGCAAAGCTTCAATTAGGGACAGTCACCGAAGCATTAGAGCTTGAGCAAGCGCAACAAGAAAATGCAAAAATAATTCAACAAGTAATCCAGGCCATCATGGGGATTGGCATTTCCCAGGAAAACATTCAAACAGCTGATTTTACTATTTTTCCGCAATATGATTACGTGGATAACAAACAGCAATTTAAAGGGTATCAGGTAACCCATATGCTTTCCATTACCGTTGAAAAACTGGAGCAAACGGGTGAAGTAATTGATACCGCTGTGCAAAATGGAGCAAACAGAGTTTCTTCTATCCAATTCACTGTTCTAAATAAAGATTTTTATTATAAACAAGCACTAAAAGCCGCACTTGAAGATGCTGTCACTAAAGCCAAGCTGATGGTAAAATCATTTCCAGTCACGCTCGACCCAATTCCAGTCAACATCATTGAACAAACAACAGAACCAACTCCCCTTCCCTATACCACCCTAGCAAAATCAGAGTTTGTTGGCGGAGTATCTACTACAATTGAACCAGGACAAATATCAATTGAAGCAAAAGTAGAAGTAGAGTTTCTTTATTATTCATAAAAAGCGCAGGGGCGGGGCGCCTTGATCCGCTCTGAAGAAAAACCTTTTAGAAAAAAAGAGGCTGTGACATAACTAAATAGATAATAGGTGAAGACGAACATTCTCTAATTTGGCACGTAAATGATTACTTCCCTATACTAGTTATTTATGTTTTTTAATCTAGTTAACTCAAACTTTGCACCTTCAAATTCGTTTGCAAGTCTTGATATTACTCGGTTTAAGAATAATAAATGGGAGGTTTGTTTTTTAAAAGGCGAGAAAGTATATATTTTTTGAAATGTGAAGGCTGTCTAGCTTCGCAGTACAGGATGTACAAGTGCCGGCCAAGACATAAGGACGTGGCGTATTTAGCCGGTCAGCGCCTAGCCCCGGTGAGTATTTCCTCATTCCTCTAAAAGTAAAAAGCACTTTCCTGAGTCATGTGAACATCTTCTTCGGGGCTTAGCAAGGTACTTGCGCTTTTCTTATTCGACGCTGCACTACCAAAATGTGCCAATTTTAGTCTATTCTATAAGGTGGGTGTTTTTATCAGTTCAACGACAGCAACTAATGAATCAAAACGGCTTGATTGGAGTGTAAGGTGC
>JBDNRM010000184.1:0-9055 GCA_047718615.1 Bacillus sp. (in: firmicutes)
AGCGCCGATGGTAGTTGGGGGCTCTCCCCCTGTGAGAGTAGGACGTCGCCAGGCAAAATGAAAAGCATCTAAATTTAATTTAGATGCTTTTTTTATATAAAAAATTTATTGATAAAAAAATTTTTATTCTATTATTAGCTAATACGTATTTCTTTTAATCGATTGATGTAAAAGGAGTAGTTCATATCACTTGTTTTTGTATGAACGATAGCCTGCTCGCAATCAGAACAAATAAAAGATAGATATAGATGTATCCCCCTTGATTTATAGCTTTCACAAACTAAACATTTTTCCCCAACTGGTTTTTGCTCTTTTAGTAAAGATAAATTCATGAACTCCACCTCCATATTTTCATTTTATCCAAGTGAATGCACCTGTATACAATATTCAGATAATTACAGAAGGCTATTTTTTAATAAGAAGATTTTTTCAGAATTGTTGTCTTTTGTAGAAAAACAAAGAAGAATACTTAGCAGACACCATGCGATTCTAAAAGAAACAATTTATACAAAACATTCTTAAATATTGATAATGACTACAGTGTTTGATTCTGTTCAACAAAAAGGAGCAGGGAAGACGGTAGTTAAATCAATAGCAGTCTAGAGATTAATTTAGGTTTAGTTAAGTTACAATATTTCTCCTATGTTATAATAAGAACGGATGTTCCTTGTCAGGTTGTTTAAAAAGTCCGGTTAAAATGACACATCGAATTTCTTTGTTGGTTTGCTTTTCCGCTTCTCAACGTATAACTTAGAGGTTCTTCCACTAAAAACGCACACGTCCTGTGAGCAACGTGGAAGTCATCAGATCCTGTGAAAGGGTGATGCTCAGGAGCAAACCGTCTCGAGCTTCTCGGTCCTTTTTATCCTCCCTTTTGAACACGCACTTATACAAATAAAATAATATCTTCCATAAATCTTATAAACGGATGACCGTTTCTCTATTGTAATGAAAAAAAGGGAACGTAGGAATCATTTGAATGATAATAAGGTGCTGCTGGAAAAGATATAGATTTCCATTACAGCTTGTTTCATATGATACAAGTGATAAACATATAGTAAGTCATAAATAAGAAAAGGTGAAAATGGTGCAAAAAGATACACCCTTATATACGAAACTAGTTGACTTTCAACAGAAGCGAAATATTTCATTTCATGTCCCTGGACATAAGAATGGTCTGTTGTTAAGTAAACATAAACAAAAATGGGAGGAGAATATATTTGGTTATGATCTGACAGAATTATCAGGATTAGATGATCTTCATGCTCCTACTGAGGTAATTTTACATGCTGAAAAATTATTGGCACAGCTATATAAAGTGAAAAGTAGTTATTTTTTAGTAAATGGATCAACAGTCGGGAATTTAGCGATGATATTAGCTTCAGTTCAAGCAGGTGAGGGGGTATTTATACAACGGAATAGTCATAAATCTATTATGAACGGGATTAGCTTAGTTAAGGCAAAGCCTGTTCTGTTAAGCCCGGAATATAATTCAGAATGGGGAGTGGAAGAGGCTATCTCCGTGAGAACGTTAAAAAAGGCAATTCAATTGTATCCCCTTATAAAGGTATTAATCATCACTTCCCCTAATTACTACGGAAAGGTAGGGGATTTAAAGGGGATTATTAAGTTAGCACATAAACATGATATAAAGGTATTAGTGGATGAGGCCCATGGTGCTCATTTTATTGCTTCCGATTATTTTCCACAATCGGCTGTAGAATGGGGGGCGGATATTGTTATACAGTCAGCTCATAAAACATTGCCTGCTTTAACAATGGGAGCCTATTTACATTTTAATAGTAATAAGATTCAGCAAGAGATGGTTGAGCGTTATTTGGCCATGCTTCAATCAAGCAGTCCATCTTATCTGATTATGGCATCATTAGATGTGGCAAGAAGTTATATAGGAACATTTAATGAGGAAGATGGAGAATATTTAATAAAAAAAATTAATGAGTTTCGGGATGAACTTTCTAAAATAAATTCTATAAGAGTGCTATCTTATAAAGATGGAATGGGAGATCCCTTGAAAATTACAATTCAGTCTGCATATGGATTAAGCGGATTTGAACTTCAGAAATTATTAGAAGGAGAAGGAATTTATACAGAATTGGCAGATACTTTAAATGTATTATTTATCTTTCCATTACTTAAAAAGGACATAGAATATCCTTTACAACAGGCATTAGTAAAAATAAAACAAGCATTACAACCAACTGTTTCTAAAAAACAAGATTTGATAGAACAAGGATTGGCTATAAATCTGGAGCCTAATATAGTAGAATTAAAACTTGGTGAAGAAGAGCAATTAGGACGGGGAAAAAAGCAGATTGGTTTAGATAAATCTATCCATTATATTAGTGCAGAGACCATTGTTCCTTATCCACCAGGTATTCCTTTATTATTGTCTGGTGAAGAAATAACTTCTGATCATATTAAGCAGTTGCAAAATTTAGTGAAAAGTGGTGCAAAGTTTCAAGGAAGCTCCACTATTTATAATTATAAAATTACAGTATTTACAGAATAACGAAGTGTTTAGTAGGAGGATTAACTCATGGCAGAAGGACTTTTTATTACAATGGAGGGACCAGAGGGAGCTGGAAAAACGACGATCTTAGAAATGTTAGTAGAATATTATACGAAAAAAGGCGTAAAGATAGTAAAAACACGAGAACCTGGCGGAATAAGAATTGCTGAAAAAATCAGAAGCATCATTCTAGATCCTGATCACACGGAAATGGATGCAAGAACGGAAGCATTATTATACGCTTCTGCTAGAAGACAGCATTTAGCAGAGAAAGTAATTCCTGCATTAAAAGAAGGGAATATCGTTTTATGTGATCGCTTCATTGATAGTTCTCTTGCTTACCAAGGATATGCAAGAGGATTAGGAATTGATGAAGTTTGGAAAATAAATGAATTTGCAATAAATGGACTGATGCCAGATGCAACGCTTTATTTTGATTTAGACCCAAAGGTAGGGCTAGCAAGAATTAATACAACAGAAAACAGAGAAATCAATCGTTTAGATATGGAAAAACTAGATTTTCATGAACGTGTTCAAAAAGGGTATTATCAGGTAATAGAGAAATTTCCTAATAGAATTAATAAAATAGATGCCTCTCAGTCAGTGGAAAAAGTTTTTCAGCAAGCAGAAAAAATTATAAGCAAACTTTTATGATTCCTTCTTTTTATTAAGAATAGGAAAAAAATGCAGTTAAATAGATAGAAGAACGATCGAATCTCTTTATTTTCAAAGACTTCAATTTATCCATAATACATGTTTCTTATAGAATTTATTGATATAATAGAAAGAAGCTATTTATTCGGAAAATATAAAATAAAGGATGATATAAATGAAGTTAATTTTAACTGTTATTCAAGATAAAGATAGTAATAAGCTGTTAAACGCACTTGTTGAACATAATTTCAGAGCAACGAAATTAGCAAGTACTGGCGGTTTTTTGAAATCTGGGAATACAACGTTTATGATAGGTACGGAAGACATTCGCGTTGAAAAATGCATGCAGATTATAAAAGAAAATTGTCAATCACGAGATCAACTAGTAGCACCAGTTTCCCCAATGGGTGGTAATGCTGATTCTTATGTTCCATATCCAGTGGAAGTAGAGGTTGGAGGAGCAACTGTTTTTGTTCTGCCAGTTGAACAATTCAAACAATTTTAAACACAGTTGGCTGATTTTATAATTAAATTATCGATTTGGCCAATACTTCTTATCGGGGGAAGTAAATGAAAATCAATAAAGATATTCGAATTACAGCAGAGGGTACAAAACAAGATATAAAGAATGAGCAAACTGGAGCAAAGTTTCAAGAGCTTGTTATGAAACAAAATCAGAAGCTGCAGACTGGCCAATTAAGTACATTAATTAAAAATATAGATGATGCGGGAAAAAGATTAGGCAGATCTCAAACGCTTAAGGAATTAACAAAATTCAAATCTCTCGTCAAAAAATTTGTTAAAGAAGCAGTTGGTTATGGTCTAGAATTGAAAAAAGATCAATCATGGAATCAATTTGGACAAGGAAAAGATTTAAATATTGTGCAGGTTATTGATGAAAAATTGATTGAACTAACTGAGGAAGTTATGAATAAGGAAAAAAGCAGTTTAACGATCCTTAACAAAATTGGAGAAATTAAGGGGATGTTAATTAATTTATATACGTAAGTGAGTGATTTTGTTGACAAGAACATGGGAGCAGCTTGAAGAGTCACAGCCCATTGTATTAAAAATGCTAAAAAACAGCTTAATTAAGAAGCGACTTGCACATGCTTATCTTTTTGAAGGAATGAAAGGAACTAGCAAAAAAGATAGTAGTATCCTTTTAGCGAAAAGTGTTTTATGTGAGAATTTATTAGATAAATATGTTCCATGTGAAACATGTTCTAATTGCAAAAGAATTACTAATGGAAATCATCCAGATGTTCATATGGTCGAACCAGATGGGTTATCCATAAAAAAGCATCAAATTCAAACGTTGCAAGAGGAGTTTTCCAAAACGGGCGTAGAATCAAAGAAGAAGTTGTATATTATAAGTCATGCAGACAAAATGACAACAAATGCAGCAAATAGCTTATTAAAGTTTTTAGAAGAACCAAATGCAGAAACAACAGCTATTTTATTAACAGAACAAATACAACAAATTATTCCAACTATCTTGTCAAGATGCCAAATCTTATCTTTTACTCCTTTGTCTCCTTCGAAATTGGTAGATCAGCTTATTATGAAAGGCATAAAAATGAATGATGCTCCAAAACTTGCCCAACTTACCAATAATTACGAAGAGGCATTGCTTCTAAGTTCTGATGAATGGTTTGTACAAGCGCAAAAAATAGTGGTAAAATTATATGAGACTCTTAAAGAAAATTCTTTAGAGGCATTAGTAGCTCTTCAACGAGATTGGTTTTTGCATTTTAAAGAAAAGGACCAGTATGATAGAGGGTTAGATTTATTATTGCTGCTATACAAGGATTTATTATATATACAGCTTGGCAAGCATGAACAAATTGTTCATATAAACGAAAAAGAACTTTTAGAGACTGCTGCTCTAAGGCTTTCTAATCATCGTTTAACAGAACAAATATCAGCTATTTTTGAAGCAAAGCGTAAGCTGCAGGGTAATATGAATCCACTGTTATTGATGGAGCAGCTTGTGCTAAAGCTGCAGGAGGGATCTTCAGTTGTATGATGTTGTAGGAATCCGCTTTAAAAAAGCTGGAAAAATATATTATTTTGATCCGAATGATATAATCATTCAAAAAGGTGACTTTGTTATAGTAGAAACAGTTCGCGGAGTAGAATATGGAAAGGTAGTTATTGCTCCAAAGAAGGTGGAAGAACATGATGTGGTGTTACCTCTTAAGAAGGTATTAAGGATTGCTGATCCAAAAGACCAAATGATTGTTGAGGAGAATAGAAGTGCAGCAAAAGAAGCATATGAAGTTTGTTGTGAAAAAGTAAATCTTCATCATTTGGATATGAAGTTAGTTGATGTAGAATATACATTTGATCGGAATAAAGTGATTTTTTATTTTACTGCAGACGGACGTGTGGATTTTCGTGAATTAGTGAAAGATTTAGCTGCCATTTTTAGAACAAGAATAGAGTTGCGGCAAATAGGTGTTCGAGATGAGGCGAAAATGCTAGGTGGAATTGGACCTTGTGGGAGAATGCTTTGTTGTTCAACCTTTTTAGGAGATTTTGAGCCGGTTTCAATAAAGATGGCAAAAGACCAAAATCTTTCTTTAAATCCTACTAAAATTTCTGGTTTATGTGGCAGATTAATGTGTTGTCTTAAGTATGAAAATGATGAATACGAATCTGCTAAAGAGCAATTGCCAGACTTGGGCGAGTGGATAAATACTCCTCAAGGTAAAGGAAAAGTAGTAGGGTTAAATATTTTAGAACGTTTACTCCAAGTGGAAATTTCTGAACAAGAACGAGTGCTTGAATATACATTGGAAGAAATACTGCAAGAAGATGCTGTTTCAGTTCAATCCACAGATTAATGAGGTGGAAGAGTGGATAAAAAGGAAGTTTTTGATTCAGTAATTAATATGGAAAGCCAAATTGGGAATTTGTATCAACAATTAGGTGAGCTTAAGCAACATGTGGCAGAACTAATTGAGGAGAATAATACATTAAAGCTGGAAAATGAAAATTTAAGAAGGCATTTGGAAAGACAAACAAAGGGAAAAGAGAAAAGTAAAGAAACGAATAAAAAGAAAACTTCTAAATCTAGCAACCAAATAGAGGAAAAGAATATAGATGTAGGAGAAGGATATGATAACCTTGCAAGACTGTATCAAGAAGGTTTTCATATTTGTAATCTTCATTTCGGTAGTCCAAGAAAAGATGGAGATTGTTTATTCTGTTTATCATTTCTTAATAAAAAGTAACCTTGTCTGTTGGTGATGTACTCTCAATTATGTAGAAAGTCGGTATATCCTTTTCTTTCTACAAGCGGAAACCTTCCTTTATACTAGGAAGGTTTTTTAAATATTATCAGCGTTTATATCCTAAGGTTCAACAAGTGTTTAATTTTCCTATGTGATGCTTAATTGGTCTATTTCTTCAATAGGACTGTTATTTTTATAGATGGAGGTAATGTGAAAGGTGATTAAGTTAATAGGAGATGAAAGGCTTGATTATTTATTAGCGGAAAAGTTAAAAATAATTCAAAGCCCTTCCGTTTTTTCTTTTTCTCTTGATGCAGTTTTATTAGCAAACTTTGTTTCTGTGCCGATAAAAAGAGGAAAGTTAGTAGATCTTTGTAGTGGAAATGGTGTGATTCCTTTATTTCTATCATTAAGAACGAAAGGAATAATAATAGGAGTGGAGATACAAGAACGTCTTCATGATATGGCTTCTAGAAGCATTATATATAACAAGCTGCAAGACAGAGTACAAATGGTTCATAAGGATATTAAGGACATTCCTGAATTAATAGGATATGAGAAATATGATGTTGTTACATGCAATCCTCCTTATTTTCAAACAGATTCATCAGAAGAAATTAATATCAATCAACATCTTGCCATCGCAAGGCATGAAATAATGTGTACGTTAGAAGACACAATCCGTATTTCAAGTCAATTAGTGAAACAAGGTGGAAAAGTAGCGTTTGTTCATAGACCTGGTAGAATGCTTGATATTGTTACATTAATGAGAAACTATCGATTAGAACCAAAACGTATTCGATTCGTATACCCAAAAAAGGGAAAAGAAGCGAATATACTTTTAGTAGAAGCAATAAAAGATGGAAAACCAGATTTGAAAATACTTCCACCACTATTTGTATACGAAGATACAAATGAATATACAGAAGAAATGAGTCGAATCCTTTATGGAAATAACTAGTCATTTCTTTTACGTTTTAGAATGTAGAGATAGAACATTTTATGCAGGATATACAAATGATTTAGAAAAAAGAGTGAAAACCCATAATGAAGGAAAAGGGGCAAAGTATACTAGAGGACGGACACCCGTCACCTTAGTATATTATGAAGTTTTCTCCAATAAGTCGGAAGCTCTAAAGGCTGAATATGCTTTTAAACAGCTCGGTCGGAGAGAAAAAGAACAATATTTAAAAAGGGAAGCAGGTGAAAGATTTGTGGCAACAAAAAAGCTATAAAGAAAATTCTGGACTTTTGTATTTAGTACCAACACCAATTGGAAATTTAGAGGATATGAGTTTTCGCGCTGTCAGGATATTAAAAGAAGCAAATCTTATAGCAGCAGAGGATACAAGAAATACAAAAAAGCTATGTAACTATTTTGAAATATCTACGCCGATTGTAAGCTATCATGAGCATAATAAGGAAACAAGCGGCCGCAAATTAATACAGGCAGTATTAGAAGGAAAAACAGTTGCATTAGTCAGTGATGCAGGTATGCCTACCATTGCCGATCCTGGCTATGAGTTAGTAGTTGAAGCAATAAATGAAAAAGTATCTGTAATACCATTGCCAGGTGCTAACGCTGCATTAACAGCATTGATTGCATCGGGCTTGCCTACCCATCCTTTTTTCTTTTATGGTTTTCTTAATAGACAAAAAAAAGAAAAGAAAAAAGAATTAATGTTCCTTAAAAATGTCCAAGGTACTGTTTTATTATATGAATCACCACATCGTTTAAAAGAAACACTGTCTTGTATCAATGAAATTTTAGGAAATAGAAATGTAGCTCTTTGTCGGGAGCTAACAAAAATATATGAAGAGTTTATTAGAGGAACTGTTCATGAAGTAATAGAATGGGCAAATAAGGAAGAAATACGTGGAGAATTTTGTATTGTAATAGAAAAAGGGGAATTGCAAGAATCTGTTGACGACTGGTGGAGCGACCTTTCTATCGTCGAGCATGTTGAAAAGTATATAAATGAAGAAGGATGTACAGCAAAAGAAGGCATTAAAAAAACAGCCGTAGACAGAGGAATACAAAAACGAGAAGTCTATCAGCAATATCATATAAAGGAATAAATATTGCGTTATTATAAAAAAATGTATGGAAAGAAAGCGTACTGCTGATCTTCCATACATTTTTATTTTATATAAAATTATTGGAAGTAATAATTATTTAGATACTTCAAATGAACTTTTGATTTCGTTTAAAAGCTGTTCTGCACCTTCACGGCTTAGAATTAATTTACCTCCAGCCAATGTAAGGTTGTCATCTGAAACTTCACCTGTAACTTGACAAGTCATATTAGCCTTGTATTTTTTTAAGACAATTTTTTCATCGTCTACGTAGATTTCTAATGCGTCCTTTTCAGCAATTCCTAACGTACGTCTTAATTCGATTGGAATAACTACACGCCCCAATTCATCAACTTTACGAACAATACCTGTAGATTTCATATCCTTTTCTCCTCCCAATTTATCATTATTTATCTTTTTTCGCTAATATTCGACAAATTTCTTTGTTTGGTTATATAATACCAGCCATTCCCATATCCGTCAATTATTTTATTTTAGAAATATTTGAATGTGGATAATTGTCTATATCTCAATGTTTTATAAAAAAAGGCTGCCA
>JBDNRM010000185.1:0-8984 GCA_047718615.1 Bacillus sp. (in: firmicutes)
AGGAATAATGTTTGCAAGATTAATCAATCATCCTTTTCTCATTGCTCTAAACCAAATTATAGCAATACATGAAGAAGAATTTATAACTGCAAAGTTTGAGTTAACTAGATTAAAAAACATAAAAACCAGTATAGAGAAGTAACCATTTACGTGCTAAATTAGAGAATGTTCGTCATTACCTAGTATCTATTTAGTTATGCCTCAACCTCGGATTTTTAATAAAAATGCTAGATTATTCTTCCTAACTAATTATAAAAGCTGTAATAAGAATCCTGAAATAATTAGAACAATCGCTCCAACGAGTCGATTTCCCATTTGAGCAAATGCAATAAGTCCCATCCGATTTGCGGCGGATAAAACAGCAACATTTCCTGTTCCTCCCATACTATTATTACATAAACCAGCAGTAATAATAGATTCAACTGGGAAAAGACCTAATAATTTACCAGTTATTCCTGATGTGATTGAAATCGCTAAAATACTTGTTAAACACAAGACGATGAATTGCCATGTCAATGATTGTACTAAAACGTTTAAATCTAACATCGCAATCCCTATACCTGCTAAAACCGCTGTAGTCAAGTTCTTGACAATTAATTGGTTAAACATAATCGCGCACTCTTCATAATAATGTGGAATAATATTAGTGAGTTTACAAATCATGACCACAATTATCATAAAAGCATAAGAATGGATTTGTGGAATAAAATAATTTCCTATAACTCCTAACATAAAAAATGAAAGGGATACAAGTAAGCCAATACCCATTTTTATAATATCTAATTTGACTTCTTTGGATTTTGTTTCGCCAAGATCCATTTCCATCAATGTACCACGGCCATTATATTTAGGGAAAGATTCTCCTGATCTAGCAACTAGAGCAGCACCAATAATCGCTAATACATTTGCAAATGTAGACGCTGGAATTAGACGAGAGATAATATCTGCTGAAGATTGTCCTAATCCATGTGCATATATTTCTGACAATGGAACAACACCAGCACCAATCCCTCCAGCCATTGCAGGTAATGAAACATATAAAACGGAATCTTTAAAGCCGTTACCAATCAACGTACCTACAACACCAACTGCAAGGAAAGAACACACCATTGATATAAGGGCTACTGGAAGAAAACGAATGGAAGCTTTCATTAGCAGCTTACGGTTCATTCCTAGTATACTTCCTGTAATCAGTGCAGCAATATAAAAATCAAGGAAACCCATACTGGAGACAAAGTTTTTGGTTGTTGTAACAGCTTCTTTAGGTAGAATCCCATAAGTGGCAATAGCGGCGGAAGCAAAAATACAGAAAACTGCTCCTCCACCTAAATAGGTTTTAATAATCGGTAATTTATTTCCAATTAAATGAAATATATTACCTAAAAATACTAATACCGCAAGTGCTCCTAACATGTTATTTGGCAGTTTCCCTAACATAATTGTAATAATTAGAATGGCAATCATGATTAAATATACTGGTAGACTGATTCCAGTAATTTTTGTTGCCCAAAATCCACTTTTCTCGTTATTCATTTGAATTGAATTAGATTGTGACATCGTAATTAGTCCTTTCTTTTTTGCTAACTAAACGGTTACCAGCTTAAACCAAGTGGGTTTAGACACAAATGTCGATAATTAAAGTCATTTTGCACCTATTGCTTGTTGCAAGGCTTGGTGGACAGGATAACAATAAATGTATATAATCTTTTGCTAACAATTCCTTGCAAGGTGGCAATTCCTCTTGCCACGCATACTTTTTTGATTCTCGTGTCTTTATAGCAGAGAGTGTTCCATGTGATACCTTATCTTTATACATTTGCACTCCTGCTATATAAAATTTAATACCACATACAGCATCGCTATTTTTGATAATAAGGATAGAGTAAATTAGGATAATACCTATACCGTCTCATGACGGTATAGGTAGATCACAAGCCTTTCCGTTTTAAGATTAATTTATTGTTAATCTTCTTTAAGGTCTAATGATCGATATTCAGGAAGCCATTTTGCATCAGCGACTGCTTTTTTAATTTCTGAAATTGGCTCACGGTTTAAATTTTGATCTAAGATGCTTTGACCAACGATTTCTGCAATTTTTTGAGAGAAATCAGTAATTTTTGAAACTGGTGGTAATACTGCAGCACCTGGCTGTGTTGTATCTACAATTCCTCCAAGTGCACGGCTTGCTTGAGATAAGACTTCACTATTCACTCGTGTAGCTGTTGAAGCAATTAAACCTAAGCCCAAACCAGGATACATTAAGGCATTGTTTGCTTGACCGATTTGGTAAGTAATTCCTTCGTATTCAACATCTGCAGCTGGAATGCCTGTTCCTACCAACGCTTTACCATCTGTCCATTTAATTAGATCTTCAGCAGTAGCCTCCGCCAATTTTGTAGGATTTGACAATGGAAAAATCACTGGTCGTTCAGTATGACTAGCCATCTCTTTCACAATTGCTTCTGTAAAAGCGCCTGGTTGTGTTGAAGTACCAATCATAATTGTTGGATGAACTTCTTTCACAATTGCTTCTAAGTTTGTTAGCTCAGCTGCATTAGCGAATTCATTGCGTTTACGAACAAATGATTTTTGACCAGATGTTAAACCTTCCGTATCTTCGAATAATAAGCCTTGTTTATCCACTAAGTAGAAACGTTTGCGTGCTTCTTCTTCTGATAATCCTTGACGAACCATTTCATCAAATAAGATATTTGCAATACCAACACCAGCGGTACCAGCACCATATGTTAATATTTTTTGATCTTTTAATTCTTCGTTTGAAATATTCAATGCACCAAATACACCAGCTAAAACAACAATACCTGTACCTTGGATATCATCATTAAACGTTGTTAATTTATCTTCATATTTTTCTAAAATTGTTGCAGCATTTCCACGACCAAAGTCTTCCCAATGAAGTAATAATTCAGGGAATAACTCTTCAGAGGCTTTGACAAATTTATCGATAAAGTCATAATAAGGTTCACCTGTGACACGTTCGTGACGATTTCCTAAGTATAAAGGGTTATCCAATAGTTCTTGGTTGTTAGTACCAGCATCAATTGAAACTGGTAAAACTTGAGATGGATTGATACCAGCAGCAGCTGTGTAAACCATTAATTTACCAATTGCTATATCAACGCCATTTACGCCCCAGTCTCCCATCCCTAAAATACCTTCAGCATCAGTCACGACGATCAAGCGAATGTCACGACCTGCTGCTGCATTTTTGAGGCTTGCTTTAATATTTTCTGGATCATCGATTGATAAAAAAGCTGCATCTTGAGGTTTTACAAAAATTTCATTGTACTGTTCAATAGAGTCTGCAACGACTGGATCATATACAATTGGCATAAATTCAACCAAATGTTCACCCATTAATTTATAAAAGAGTGTACGGTTTGTATTAAATAAATTCATTAGAAAAATACGTTTTTCTAAATCAGATGGTTTGCTTTGGTATTGACTATACGCTTGAGTTATTTGTTGCTCTAATGTTTGTACTTGTGAAGGCAACATGCCAACAATACCGTATTTTTCTCTTTCCTCTTTCGTAAATGCTGTACCTTTGTTTAAAAATGGGTTGTTTAAAATTGTTATTCCTTGCATAAATAATGCCTCCTTCTGTTGATTACGAGTGTTAGTTTATCTAAGCTCATTTGTTATAGTCAAAATAAAGAGTTATAATAAATTTTATTTATATGACACTAGGAGGTACTATGCATTTAAAAGACTTACAATACTTTCAACAGTTAGTGAAAGAAGGTAATTTTACTAAAGCTGCTAAGACTTTTCACGTTAGTCAGCCAACCATTACATATGCCATCAAGCGGCTGGAAGAAGAGCTTGATACGAAATTGATCATACGCAATCAAGCCCATCATTCTCTCACGATTACAGAAGCTGGCAGAATTTTATCTGCACATGCAAAAAATATTATAGAGGAACTTGATGTTGCTCAAACGGAAATCCACCGTTTGAAAGATGAGAAATTCGAATGTGGATTACCACCTATCATTGGCAACTATTATTTTCCGAAAATTTCTGTTGATTTGATAGAAAAAGGTTTAATGCAAAACATTCATATCGTAAATGGGGGCTCTCAGGATCTTTTTAGACTATTGAAAAAGGGGAAACTTGACATGGCTATGCTAGGTTCAACGCAGCCTATCCGTGATGAGCTGTTGAATAGTGAATTATTAGTAGAAAAAAATTTTAAAATAGTTGTAAGTCCTAATCATAGGTTAGCCAAAAGAAAAAGTATCTCTTTTTCTGAACTGAAAAACGAAGCATTTGTATTATTTAATGAGCACTATATCCACCCAAATATATTTAAAAAAATTGCTCAACAAGCACAATTCACTCCAAATGTCATTTATCAGAATAGTGACTTAAATATTCTTAAGGGAATGATCAGAGAACAAGTAGGTATTAGTTTTTTGGCTGAAATTGCCATAAGTAAAAACGATGATTTGGTTGCTCTGCCTATTGATGACCAACCACAACCATCATTTATGATTTCGCTTGTTAAAACAAAGAAACCAACTCAATCTCCTCAACAGAAGCATATTATTGAGTTAATACGTCAGTATGCTTATTGATTCAGCAGTGGTCTAAAAGAGAGGGAATTTGAATGATGACTTACTCAGCAGATTTCTTCAAGTTTATAATGGACCCATAAATCTAGACACGAAAGAAGGAGATGTTAAAGTAGGTTTATGACAAGAAGAAATCGGTATACACCAGAGTTTAAATCTCAAATCGTGCTAGAAATATTTAAGGAAGAGAAGTCGTTAAGCGAACTTGCTTCCCAACATGGGATCCATGTGAACCAATTGCGGCAATGGAAAAAGGCAGCGGTAGAACAAATGCCACAGTTGTTTACGAAAGAGAACAAAAAACAGGATCTACTCCTTTCCGATTATGAAGACCAGATTCAAAACCTATACGCCGAAGTCGGCAAACTTACCACGCAGCTGTCGTGGCTTAAAAAAAAATCTGGCATTAAAGACTAGAAAAGAAAGGCTCGATCTGTTAGATTGGGAGGATTCCGAACTGCCTATCAAAACCCAGGCTGAGCTATTAAATCTTAATAGAACCAGTCTGTATTATAAGCCTGTGGAACCTTCCTCAGAGGATCTTATTATCAAACATCGCATCGATGAACTTTATACGAAATACCCATTCTTTGGTTCCCGTCGCATGAAGGAACATTTAGAAGCAGATGGACTGCTCATCAATCGAAAAGCTGTACAGCGCCATATGAGAGAGATGGGCCTTGAAGGGATTCATCCAGGTCCAAATCTCAGTAAACGAAATATGCAACACAGGATCTATCCATATTTGCTTAGAGGGCTTCAGATTGTCCATCCTAATCATGCCTGGGGCATTGATATAACATACATTCGATTAGAACGTGGCTGGATGTATTTAGTGGCCTTAATTGATTGGTACTCTCGTTATATAGTAAGTTGGGAATTGGACCAAACGCTTGAGATTGATTTCGTACTAGAGGCTGTGAAACATGGATTTTCCCAAGCTCACCCACAGATTTTGAATAGTGATCAAGGAAGTCATTTTACCAGTCCTCAATATACAGATCTAGTAAAGTCAAATAGTATTAAAATTAGTATGGATGGAAAGGGCCGGGCCCTTGATAATATTATAACCGAACGCTTCTGGCGCTCCATCAAATACGAAGAAGTTTATCTGAATGAATACTCAAGCCCCCGTGAAGCAAGAACGGGCATAAAGCAGTACATTGAATTTTATAACCATACAAGACTTCATCAGTCACTAGGCTATCAGACACCATCCTCCGTCTACTTTAGCTCTTAATGGCTTACCTCCACTTTCTATGTTCAGGAGAATCTTTGCCCCTTTGGCATGTTCTCCTCAAGAAACTCCCCCCGTATGATTCCATGTTTCATGAGCACCCCGACGCTCACATTGACACATAATTAAAGATTAGTGCACCTTAACTTTTAAAAATCCGTGTCTTGACAATGGGGTCCACCTTAGTTTGTTATTTGGAAGTTTAATAGAATTAAGTTTTTCTTCTTAGTAAGACAAGCATTTTAAGAATTAGGTAACTTTTTTATTTTTTTAGGATTAAGAAACAATTAGTTCTATTTATGCACATTTTATTGGATTTTAATATAGTAAATAGTATTTTTGATTATTAACGATAGTTATACCTTTCTTGGTGGATAAAAAAGCGTGATAAACCAGCGGTGCCTTATTGTTAGAACCGCAACTATGACCGTTATTTTTTTATGGAAGAAATTAATAAATGCATATACGTATTGCCACTTTTTATCAATCCGAACATATTGGTTAAGGAAGACGGCTGCAATTCCTATTTCAAATAATATTTTTTCTTAGGTTTTTCATTTTGATATCATTGCACCACTTTTTTATTCTGGAGTAAAGGTTTGGCGTGCTTTTATTCACCTAATGAAAATGCAATCGCTAGTTTATTGCTCGTTATACGACCAAATTCTACAAAATCTAAACCTCCCAAAATAAATTATTCTACATAACTAATTGATGAATAAAATCAAGCCAAACAGTGATATATGCATGTTTTTTAAGTTCCTCTTATTGTACAGTTTGTTGAGCATTAGGCCTCATTATAGTAGAATATAGCAGTTGTCATAATCATGGGCATAATGTATAAGAAAATAGATGGATTAATCAAGGAGGACAATAATGTGTCTTTAAGAGAATATATAGGACAAGAAGTAATGGCGACCGTTGTTAGAGAAGCACCGTTTGGCTATTTTTTACAAGTGGAAGCTGGTGAAGAAGATATTCTGCTTCATTTTAGTGAGACAGATCAAGAGTTGGAAATAGGCGATGATGTTCGTGTGTTTGTTTATACAGATTCACAAGCAAGAGCATGTTCTAGCACATTTATTCCATCGATAGCAGTTGGGAAATATGATTGGGTGAAAGTAACAGATATCAAATCAGGAATTGGCTGCTTTTTCGATATTGGCTTAAAAAAAGATATGCTGCTTGGAGAAGATGACCTTCCCGTACATGATGAAGTATGGCCAGAGGTTGGTGATATGCTGTATATTACCTTAAAGGTAAACCGAAATAATTACTTATATGTAAAGGTAGCAACTGATCCAGTGATAGAAAGCATTTCAACAGAAGCAGGAAAAAAAGATTACAATAAAAATATCCACGGCTATATTTATCGTACAGCCAAGGTTGGAAGCTGGATTTACACAGCAGAAGGATTTAAAGGGTTTATTCATGAAACAGAACGAGGAAGAGAACCAAGACTTGGCGAAAAAGTAAATGGAAGAATTATTGATGTCAAGGAAGATGGTACAGTGAATGTTTCTTTATTGCCTAGAAAAGAAGAAGCATTAGATGTGGACGCTGAGAAGATTCTTGCTTATTTAGAACTAAGAAAAGGCGCAATTCCTTATGGTGATAAAAGTATGCCAGAAGATATTCAAGAGCGTTTTGGAATAAGCAAAGGTTCCTTTAAGCGGGCACTAGGCAAATTAATGAAAGAAAAGAAAGTCTATCAAGAAGAAGGCTGGACTTATTTGAAAAAAGATTGATTTTAATGATTAGAAAAAGTGGCATCAAAAAGTTGGAAATAAACTTTTGATGCCACTTTTTCTATAACGTCCTTTAAATTAAATAAGGCTACTGTATACGAAAGTGACGAAAAGTAAAAAACTGCACTCCTTATTTTCACAGAGGGAGTACAGTTGGGTAATCGATTATAGCACAAACTTATAAATGATCTGTTTGTTTGCTGTATTGATGTTTACCTTTTTTGCGATTTTTTTCTCTCATCATATTCTTTTCATGACGTAATGCATTGTTGTCTTTTGCTTTTTTATCATTATCAGAAGTATGTGGCATGAAAATGCTCCTTTCTTAAGTTCAGTTTATTCTTGAAAAAGAAACGGAACAATAATAGAGGTTGTTCAAAAAGTCGGTTTATCCTCCTTTTTGAATACGCACTAATAGTATGATTCAAAAGCAAAAAGAATATGTACCAGGTTATCGACAAATACTCAATCTGAAAATACTGTTGTCGTTATTCTTCTACCTGATTTAAAAAGAAAAGAGCAATTGTACCTGCACCGGTGTGAGAACCGACAGAAGCACCAATGGCTGAAATATAAATATCATTAGGCTGAAACTTTTCTTGTATCATATTTTTTAACTCAATTGCCGTTTCTTCATCATCAGCATGACTGATTGCAATCGTTTGACTGGAAAGGTTCATGCCTCTTTCTTCCATTAATTCCAGCATTCGTCGAAATAATTTTTTCTTTCCACGGATTTTCTCTAAAGGAACAAGTTTTCCATCTTCTACATGAAGAAGCGGTTTGATTTGCAATAAACCTCCGATAAAGGCAGAAGCTTTTGAAACACGTCCTCCTTGAGCTAAATAGTCCAAATCCTCTACAGTAAATAAGTGTTCCATATGATTGCAATACGCTTGAAGAGTTGGCGTTATTTCGGTGATTTCTTTGCCAATTTTCCGCAGTTTAACAGCTTCTTGAACGACTAAACCACATCCTAATGAGGCACATTTACTATCTAAAATAGTTAAATCTAAATCTGGATACTCCTCTTTCACTTGTTCATAGATCATAACAGCTGTTTGGTATGTACCGGATAATTGAGAGGAAAAAGCGATATATATTCCCTTTTCCTTCTTTTCTGCCATTGAAGTGAAGGCTTCCTTAAATGCATTTGGTGAAACTTGTGATGTTTTTGGGATTTGCCCATTGCGAATAGCATCATAAACAGTTGCCGGTGCAATTGTTCTTAAATCTTCATATTCTTCCTCATTAAGAAAAACTTTTAATGGAAAAAGGGTTACATCATTTTCTTGATAAAAGCTTAAAGGCAAATCACAAGCACTGTCAGCCATGATTTTATAAGTCATTTTTATTCATCTTCTTTCCTCATTTTTTTATTGTGGAGACGAAGAACAAATC